>CAVCFM010000403.1:0-2783 GCA_963601305.1 bacterium
CACTGGTATATGTTATTTTATTCTGCTACATACCTATGTCCGGAATTGTTCTGGCCTTTAAGGATTTTAAGTACGCGCTCGGTATTTTTAAAAGTCCATGGTGTGGCTGGGATAATTTCAGTTACCTGTTTGTCACCGGCAAAATATGGAGTCTGACCAGAAATACATTGCTGTATAACATCGCATTTATTTTTCTGGGGCTTATTTTTGAGGTGGGGTTTGCTATTTTGCTGAGTGAGATCAATCAGGTGGTGTTTAAAAAGATTGCGCAGGGGTTTATGTTCCTGCCGTATTTTATCTCATGGGTTGTGGTATCTACCATTATGCTCAACATATTTGGCAGTAACGGTGTACTCAATTCTATTCTGGCGCATTTTGGCGTCACGGATTTCAGCATTTATAAACAGGTGGCGCAGTGGCCGATCGTGCTGGTGCTGGTGCGTTTGTGGAAGCAGACCGGATATGGAACCGTGGTTTATCTGGCGGCGATAGCCGGGATCAGCAAAGATCTGTATGAGGCGGCATCGATCGACGGGGCATCTGTCTGGCAGAAGATCCGCTATATTACACTGCCAAGCTTAAAGCCGACAATCATGATAATGGTGCTGCTTGCGCTGGGAAATGTATTCCGCGGTGATTTCGGAATGTTCTACCAGCTGGTTGGTTCGAATCAGCTACTGCTGGATAGTTCGGATATTCTGGATACTTACATTTACCGGATGCTGACGACATCGCCGAATGTGGGGCTGACAGCCGCCGCCGGATTATATCAGTCTGTCCTGTGCTTTGTGACAATTTTGACAGCGAACTGGATTGTGAAAAAAATAAATCCGGATTACACGTTATTCTAGGAAGCAGGTGGATTATGAAAAAAGGAAAAGACCAAATAGCGTTTAATATACTGGCATATCTGCTGGTGGCAGTTTTTGCAATAGCATGCCTGTTGCCGTTTTATCTGATCGTAGTAGGTTCATTCACGGCGGAGAGCACCATCGTCAGGGATGGCTACAGTTTTTTTCTCACGGCAAAAAATTTTTCGACGGAAGCGTATAAGCTGGCACTAAAAAATCCGGAAAGCATTGTGCATGCATATGGGATCACCATATTTGTCACGGTAGTCGGAACGGCATTGTCCATATTCATAACAACAATGACGGGCTATATTTTATCAAGACCGGATTTCCCGTGGAGAAACGGAGTCTCATTCTTCTTTTTCTTCACGACGCTGTTCAGCGGAGGACTCGTGCCGTGGTATCTGCTCTGCACACAGTACCTGAATTTTAACAATCACATTTATGCGTTGATTATTCCGGGACTTTTTTCCGTGTGGAACATGATCATAGCAAAAAGTTTTATGAAAGGAATCCCGTTTGAGATTACGGAGGCAGCCAAAATCGATGGGGCAGGGGATTTTTACATTTATTCCAGGATTATCCTGCCCATGGCAAAGCCGCTTGTCGCAACACTTACGCTCTTTATTGCGCTTGCATATTGGAATGACTGGTATAACTGCATGCTGTTTATGAGCAACGGAGAAAACTGGAACTTACAGTATACATTGCAGAACATCTTAAACAGTTCAGAGGCGTTAAAACGAATTGCGAATCAGACCGGCATGCAGGTGGGACAGATGCCTTCCGAGGGGTTAAAGCTGGCGATGACGGTGATCGCCACAGGACCGATTGTTCTGTTGTATCCGTTTTTACAGAAATATTTTGTAAAAGGACTGACACTGGGAGCCGTAAAGGGATAAATCCCTTTTGGACATAGAAATTATAACCATATAAAGGAGAAGAAAACCATGAAAAAGAAAGTTGTAACAAGAATGGTAAGCGTTGCGCTGGCAGCGGCAATGACAATGGGGCTTTTGGCATGTGGTGACAGTAAAAGTGCCGATACCGCAAGCGGAACCGGAAGTACAGAAGGGGCAGGTGCGACCGGAGAGGGGATTGCAAGTGACAGTCCATATGCGGGGCTGGGATTAGACCTGTCCGAGCACAAAACGGTTGTGATGTATGTATTGGGGGATGTGCCGGAGGATATGCAGGAGGTGCTCGATAAGGCAAACAGTGAATATTTTGAGCCGAACTTAAATACCACACTGGATCTGGAATTCCTGAACTGGAGTGACTACAGCACAAAGTACAGTCTGCTTCTGGCTGGTGGCGACACCGTGGATTTAATCTATACGGCATCCTGGTGCTATTACAATGAGGAGGCTGCAAGTGGAGCGTTCAAGCTGTTGGATGCTGACTGGCTGAAAACCTATATGCCGCTCTCTTACGACCAGCAGCCGGAGGAGAGCTGGGATGAGATTGCGATCAGCGGCAATATCTATGCTGTACCAAAATCAAAAGCTACATTTACGGCATATAACGAGGTGGCAGTGCGACAGGATCTGATTGATGAGTACGGACTGACGACGCCGGACAACTGGGACAATTATGTTGCTTTCTTGAAGGAACTGGCAGAAAAACAGAGTGAGACAGGCGTGACCGCATTGAATACCAACGCAAACCGTGAGCAGCTTTTGACAGTCTATGGACAGTCCAAAGGAATTCAGGGAGTGACAGAGGGTTGTGATTTTGAATATTATGCAGACAACAGTGATGCAGCACCGGATGCAGATGATATCTGGTATCTGTACACCTCTGATTTTTATAAGGATTACTGTCTGACAATGGCAGAGCTTGCCGGCGCCGGAGTGTGGTCCTCCGATGCCATCAATGACACAAGCGATGCGCAGGCATATTTTGAAAACGGCACCAGCGGCTCATTTGTAT
>CAVCFM010000404.1:0-2935 GCA_963601305.1 bacterium
AAGTTGATTGAACCGCCGTGTACCGAACGGTACGCACGGTGGTGTGAGAGGTCGGCTAATCAATTAATGATTAGCCTCCTACTCGATTTTCCTGTTTTTTATTTCTGGTTGATATAGTTCACCAGGCCCTCACAGTCGATGATCTTCTGCATAAAAGGTGGAAACGCCTGCCCCTGGTAGGCGTTCCCCGTCGTCTTATCGGTGATCACTCCGGTGTCAAAATTTACCTCAACTTCATCACCGGCGTTGATGGCAACCGCCGCCTCGGGACATTCAATGATCGGAAGTCCGATATTGATGGCATTCCGGTAAAAAATCCGGGCGAATGTCTCTGCGATGACACAGCTGACACCTGCTGCCTTGATCGCCAACGGCGCATGCTCTCTCGACGAGCCACAGCCAAAATTCTTGTTGGCGACGATGATGTCTCCCTTTTTGACATTTTTTACAAAATCCTTGTCGATGTCCTCCATACAGTGTGTCGCAAGCTCTCCCGGGTCGGAAGAATTCAGATATCTTGCAGGAATGATGACATCGGTATCTACATTATCTCCATATTTAAATACATGACCATTTGCTGCTTTCATATGCACTCTCCTATATTCTGTAACTTATGCTACAACCTCTGCCGGTCCGGACAACTTGCCTGTGATGGCGCTTGCAGCTGCCACCGCCGGGCTGGCAAGATAAACTTCAGACTCCACATGTCCCATTCTTCCGACAAAGTTGCGGTTGGTCGTGGAAACGCAGCGCTCATGCTCCGCTAAAATTCCCATGTAACCTCCCAGACATGGACCGCAGGTCGGCGTGCTGACAATTGCTCCCGCCTCGATAAAGGTACGGAGAAGTCCCTCTTCCATCGCCTGTAAATAAATCTTCTGGGTCGCCGGGATCACGATCACGCGAAGACCTTTTGCCACTTTTCTGCCCTTGAGAATTGATGCCGCGATCCGCAGATCGTCGATCCTTCCATTGGTGCAGGAACCGATCACCACCTGGTCGATCTTAACATCCCCCACCTCGTCGATGGTTCTTGTGTTCTCCGGCAGATGCGGGAATGCCACCGTCGGTTTTAAGGTGCTAAGGTCGATCATATACTCCGCATCGTACTCGGCATCCTCGTCCGCCTCATAGACCACATACGGGCGTGTGGAATGTTCTTCCATGTACTGTTTTGCCAGGTCATCCACCGGGAAAATACCGTTCTTGCCGCCTGCCTCAATCGCCATGTTGGCAATCGTAAAGCGGTCGTCCATCGTCAGATAGGAAATGCCGTCTCCCACAAATTCCATCGACTTATACAGGGCGCCGTCCACACCGATCATGCCAATGATATGTAAGATGATATCCTTGCCGCTGATCCATTTTGCAGGCTTTCCGGTCAGGTTAAAACGGATCGCCGACGGAACTTTAAACCATGCTTTTCCGGTCGCCATGCCGGCTGCCATATCGGTACTGCCGACACCGGTGGAAAATGCACCGAGCGCTCCGTATGTGCAGGTGTGGGAATCCGCTCCGATGATGACATCACCCGCCACCGTAAGTCCTTTTTCCGGCAGCAGTGCATGCTCAATTCCCATCTCTCCGACGTCATAATAATTCGAAATCTCATGTCTGCATGCAAACTCCCGGACACATTTGCAGTGCTGTGCCGATTTGATATCCTTATTCGGAACAAAGTGATCCATGACAAGTGCGATCTTGTCCTTGTCGAACACTCCTTCCACCTTCATCTTCTCTATCTCATGTATCGCAACTGGCGATGTGATGTCATTGCCAAGTACCAAATCCAAATCAGCCTCGATCAGCTGGCCTGCACAGACAGATGGAAGTCCTGCGTGCGCAGCAAGGATTTTCTGCGTCATTGTCATACCCATAGAACTATTTCCTCCTATAACAAATATTGTGTGAATGTATAGTATGATATTACCATAAGAAGTATTATAATAAAAATACATAATAAATATGTTTACCATAACTCTTTTTCATGTTATAATATCCATAACTTGAAATTATTATAGCACATTTTTTAACATAAGAGAGGACTTATTATGAATCAGAATTTATCTTCCTACCGCATTTTTTACACCGTAGCAAACACCGGAAATATTTCAAAAGCGGCAAAGGAACTATATATCAGCCAGCCTGCCATCAGCAAGTCAATCCAGAAATTAGAAGAAAGCGTCGGCTGCCGCCTGTTCTCAAGAAGTTCCCGGGGCGTCGTTCTAACCGAGGAGGGACGGCTTTTGTACGACCATGTCAGCTCGGCATTTGAGACCCTGACACTCGGCGAGGAAAAGTTAAAGCGCTCCATCGAGCTCGGTGTCGGTCATCTGAAAATCGGCGTCAGCTCTACCCTGTGCAAATATCTGCTGCTTCCTTATCTGAAGGAATTTATCCGCCAGAACCCGCACATTACCATCTCCATCAGCTGTCAGTCCACCAATGATACCCTAAAGCTTTTGGAGGACAATAAGATTGATATCGGTCTGATCGGCAAACCGGCGGGCACCAAGAATATTCAATTCGACTTTTTGGAGGAGATCGAGGATATCTTTGTTGCCACCAGTGATTACCTCCGCAATCTGCAGGCAAGAGGCGTCGGCAAGGACCAGATTTTATCCAATGCCACCCTGATGTTATTAGATAAGTACAATATGACCCGCCAGTACATCGACGACTATCTGCAGGAAAATCAGATCCAGGTGGAGGACTCCATCGACATTTCGGATATGGATCTGCTGATTGATTTTGCAAGGATCGGCGTCGGCGTCGCATGTGTCATCAAAAATTTTGTAAAAACCGATCTGGAGAACGGCACTTTAGTGGAGATCCCGCTTGACATCCCGATCCACACGCGCGAAGTCGGATTCGCCTATCGCACCAATGTGAAATCCTCCAAGTCCTTAAATGAATTTATCAAATTCTATAAAAC
>CAVCFM010000405.1:0-2765 GCA_963601305.1 bacterium
GTATCTACATACGAGATGCAGTTTGGCGATAACGACACGCTTTCCGCCATTGTGGCATCTTTGGTGGGAGCAGACCTGTTGATCCTGCTCTCGGATATTGATGGGCTGTTTACCGATGACCCACATAAGAACCCGGCGGCAAAGCTGATCGAGGTCGTGGAGCATATGGACTCCGATATTTTTGGCATGGCGAAAAGCTCTACCGGCAGCGATGTGGGAACCGGAGGCATGGCTACGAAGCTGACTGCGGCAAAGATCGCCACATTGTCAGGGGCAGATATGATCATTGCCAACGGAAAAGACGTGTGTATCCTGCATCATATTTTTGATGATACGTTTACGGGCACGATTTTTGCAGCGCAGAAAAAGGAATCATTTCATATAGAAGATTTTATACTAGAAACGATTGGTTAGGTGGAATTGTATGACAGAGGAACAGATTGGACGCATCAATGAGTTATACCGCAAATCCAAAGCGGAAGGGCTTACCGAGGCGGAGAAAAAAGAGCAGGCACTGCTCAGAAAGCAGTTTGTGGCAGATGTGAGAAATAATCTGACGGCACAGCTCAACAACATCGATATGGTGAACGAGGAAGGCGTCGTGGAGAACCTTGGTGAAAAATATGGAAAGAACAAAAAGCTTTCTTAAGATAGCGGAGTTAAGAAGAAAACACCGCGACCTGCGGGATAACATGACGGACGAACAGGTGAATGTGATGAGCAGAGCAATCTGTGAGAGAATGCTTGCGTCGGAGGTGTATCGACAGGCGGATACCATATATGCCTATTATCCGCTGGGGCGGGAAGTCTCCTGCCTTGCGGTGATAGAACAGGCATTAGCAGACGGAAAGGTTCTGGCATTTCCAAGGGTCGGAGAGTCTTATAGCATGGATTTTTACCGGGTGACATCCCTCTTGCAGCTTGCGGAGGGAAGTTTTCATGTGATGGAGCCGGTTTTAGAATGTCCGATGCTTCAGGAAACGCGGGCATTGGTGCTGGTCCCGGGGCTGGCGTTTGACCGGCAGGGGAACCGCTATGGATATGGCAAGGGGTATTATGACCGTTATTTTGCAAGATTTCCGGAGCTGACCCGGGTGGCGCTTGCGTATGAACACCAGATGGAAGAGGCGATGGAGGTATTGCCTACCGATGTGAAAATGCATCGGATAGAGACAGAGTGTGGCAGTTATATCACATCCCGGGAAGTGTGAGAGCAGACGGGCGTGATTAGGAAAGGTGGAGGGATGATGGAGTTACTGGATATTTGTAAACAGGCAAAACAGGTGAGCAGGGACATCGCAAAGCTTCCGACGAACCGCAAAAATGAAGCAATTTTAGCGGTGGCGGATGCGTTAGTTACGGCATCCGATTACATCATAGCGGAAAATGCAAAGGATCTGGCACATGGCAGGGAGCACAATATGCCGGATGGCATGCTCGACCGCCTGCTGTTGGATGAGGCGCGCATCGGGCAGATCGCGACGGGGCTGCGCCAGGTGGCAGAGCTCGAAGACCCCATCGGTGAGGTCATCTCCATGAAAAAACGCCCGAATGGTCTTACCATCGGTCAGAAACGTGTACCCCTCGGTGTGGTGGGAATGATCTATGAGGCGAGACCGAATGTGACAGTGGATGCGTTTGGTCTCTGCTTTAAGACCGGAAATGCAGTGATCCTAAAGGGCGGCAGTGACGCCATCTGTTCCAACATTGCCATCGTGGCCGTGATACGCCGGGCGCTGGCAGCGTGTGGCATCCCGGAGGCGGCTGTATCGCTGATCGAGGACACGAGCCGCGATACAACAACTGCTTTTATGAAGATGAACGGGTATGTGGATGTCCTGATCCCAAGGGGTGGCGCCGGACTTATCCGGGCGGTCGTCGAGCAGGCGACGGTGCCGGTCATTGAGACGGGAACGGGCAACTGCCATGTGTTCGTCGACGAGAGTGCCGACTTTGAGATGGCAGCGGATATTATCATGAATGCCAAGACACAGCGCATCGGTGTGTGCAATGCCTGTGAGTCGCTGCTGGTTCACGAACATATCGTGGATGCATTTATGCCGTATCTCATGGAGCGCCTTGCAAAAAAACATGTCGAAGTGCGCGGGGATGAGCAGGTGTGTGAGGCGTTAAAGGACAGCGACAGCACGCTGGTGCGCGCGGCAACCGAGGAAGACTGGGGGAAGGAATATCTGGATTATATTTTATCGGCAAAGACGGTTGCTTCGGTGGACGAGGCGATCACGCATATCAACCGCTACAATACCGGACATTCCGAGTGTATTGTGACCGAGAGTTACAGCCATGCTGGACAGTTTTTGGACGAGGTGGATGCGGCATGTGTCTATGTCAATGCCTCCACACGGTTTTCCGACGGCTTTGAATTTGGCTTTGGAGCGGAGATCGGCATCAGTACCCAGAAGCTTCATGCGAGGGGCCCCATGGGACTTTTGGCGCTTACCAGCACAAAATACATTATTTATGGAAATGGACAGGTGCGTCCGTAAAGGCACTGAATATTTAGATAGAAAGTAGTAGATTTATGGAAAACATTTTTAAATTACAGATGATTGACAAAAAAGCAATGCCGGAGTCTGAGCCGGAACGCCAGTATTATTTTATGGATATCGCCAAGCAGTATGTAGAGCAGCTGGCGGCGGAAAAGGGAAGCCCGCTGACCTTTCATGTGACGACATTTGGCTGTCAGATGAATGCCAGGGACTCGGAAAAACTGGTCGGTATCTTAGAGCGTATCGGATACCAGG
>CAVCFM010000406.1:0-12716 GCA_963601305.1 bacterium
CAAATAATGTTCAAATAGCGCAAAAAAGATCTCCTGTATTTTATACACGGCCTGTTTCATCTTTTCATCCAACGCCGCTTTTTTCTTTTCATTTTTTCGGTTGGAAAAAAAGTTCACCTTCATCTCATATCGGAAATTATTCCACTTATGGCCGACCTCCCACAGTTCATCTCCCAGACATTTTAAATTCTCATCCGTCTCTCCGAGACAGGATGCCATCCGCCGCAAAGCGGCTGCGTAGTAACAGATTCCCTGATTGATCAGCATAAAGTGAATGAACACAGGGGAATACAGATACAAATCTTCTCCACGCACTTCATTATGGATATCCTCACATGCGCAGAAATTCCTGTACAACTGTATAAGATCATCAAGTGTCCCCCTCTTTTTTACCTCCAGAAGCGAGTCCGATAATCCCTCATATAATTGTGCATCTGACAATGGTTCCCTCCGCTCTACGTGAATGGTCACCACATTCAATATTCCTTTTATAAAATGGTCGTACGGCATCCATATTTCGGTTCGGTTGAAATACGGGTCTGCCATAGAAATTCCCCTCTCCGTGATATCCCGGACAATTAACGTATGACCCGAAAACCGTTCATGAACCTTTTTATACTGAAGATCCCACGGGCACCAGAAGGGGTCGACATAAACCAGCACCGGCATCCCGTCTCCAATTGCTTTTTCAAGCAGCTTTACCGCCTCTTGTGGTATCTTTCTGACATCAACATCATGAAACTGCACCCCGTGATATTTTCTCATATTCTCATAACGGTCCGGAAAATTTAATCTTATATTATCTCCCAGCCGCCTGCTCTCTTCTCTGTCATATATAAAGTCCATCTGAAATAACGTCAGATACATCAATTCATAATCGAAATGCAATGTATCCGCTATGGTTGCAACACAGTCATCAAAGCAATACAGACATGCTTCCCTGTTTATTCTCGGGAAATGTGATATTTGAAGTTCCATCTTGTCTCCCCCACTTCGCTTAAACTACGCTATCCATTCCAATCCCATTTCGCTTTTTTGCATAGACATTAAAATACCCCGGAACATTAAGTTCTTCATATAGATCAACCTCAACTTCAAACCCATGTTCATAGAACCCGGCTTTTAATCGCTCAACCTGTTCCTCATTCAGACCATGAACTTCCATTACTACCTGTCTGATTTTATTCCAGGTGGCCGGATCTATCCCCTCAAGTGCCTCAAATTCGCTTTTTTCCACATCTATTTTGAGCAGATCGATCTGTTCTAATTGATATTCCCGAACCAGATGTGTAAGCGTAGTCATCTGACACCGGCATATCGTTTCATGCAATACCTTATCTGCCATAACATGGTTTACAAAACGATTCAGCATCTTTTCATCTGTAATGCGTTCTTTGTAGTGATTCAGCAGCCCATACTTTAAATCTTCCTCGTGATTCTCACGAAATTTCACCTGTACAGAATCAGTGCTGATTGAAGGGAAATAACTGAATTCAGCCGTTCCGGTATAGTTAGACACCCCACTGTTAATTGCCGTGATATTGCCGTAACGCTCTGCGTTTTTCTGCAGCACTTCATAGGTCATAGGAATAGGCTCAAGCGCATAAATTCTGCAATCCTTGCAATTTTGACTCACAAATATACTAAACATACCGATATTGGCGCCCGCATCAATCACAGTACTATGATCTTTCAATGTAATTCCATGCTTAAAATACATCTTTTTCTCAAAAATTTCGTCATATAAGAACTTCACTTCCTCGGCACTCCGGCAGTACACCTTACACCCGTTTTGCAATGCCACTTCCACGATTTCATTCTCATTTATTTTTATTTCTGACATAATACCTCCTTAACTGCTTGCACTCGAATAAGACCTTATCGCATAATTCCAAAACATTTTTAATAAGCTAAAAAACAAAACGGGAGCGACAATTACCCATACCCAGTAAATGCATGTCATCTTCCCCACCAAAAAGCCTGCCGGCATATTGGTAATAAATAAAATCGGAATAAAATAAATTCCAAGTCTCTGGAACCATTTTTTGTATATGTACATCGGCATATTATTCAAATCCCAGCTTTTATCTAACAGTTCTGTTACTGCGCCTGTCCGTATTGTCCAAAAGCACAAGATCTGCGGCAATAACAATACTGCATACATGACAACTGTGCTGCTTGCGATCAGCAATAGATAGCCGGAAATATGAATAAGATCAACGGGGATCCCATTCCTCCTCCACCCCATCACAACCATCGTGATACCGGCGATCAGATTAGGGATCGGCAGCGCATAATTGACATGACGCAGCGACACCATAAATAAAAGCGAAATCGGTTTTGTGATATACATATCCAGCATGCCATTGCCGATCAGCCCCTGGAGCCCATAAAAATTATCCATAAACACCCCCGTATATATGGCGATCATAATCGTATAGGTACCGGTAAAAAGCAGCAGCTGATCCGGGGTGATTCCCCCGATATCCGTCCCTATGCTGTACGCAAAGATCACATAGATTAACTTTGAAAACAGAAATACTATTTCCATCGTTAAACTTGCATAAAAATTAGCCTTGTATTCCATATAGCTTTGCAGACTGTTCTGGGCAAATTTCAGATAGATAGAAATGCCTCGTTTCAGACTGTATAATTTTGCTCTCACCTCTGATACCTCCTATCAGTTGCCCACCGCAACATATTTTTTCAGTCCTCTTCTCCAGGTCACGGTACCGGCAATACTAAGAATTAAGATCCACGCCATCTGCACGAAGATTCCCGCCACAATCTCCTCCTGTGACAAATGTCCGTTGATGATGTTTACCTGAAAATATACGGTATATTCAAACGGCAGAAGATGCAGCACCCGGTATACCTTTTCTCCGAATACATCCAGCGGGAAAATTCCTCCGCTCAGCAAATAACTCCCCTGGTTGACAGCAATAAAAACTCCCCAGACTTCCGTCATGACAAACGCAAGGTGACTGACCATATAAAAAATACAGAAATTCAGCAATAATCCCAATAAAATGCTGATCAGAAAAGCAACCACCGTATATCCCTGCAGTTGAAACGTCCACTGTGCGCAAAAATACAGCATCGCGATCGCCATGATACCCAGCACAAGAAGTATCTGTATGACCTTTCCCCCGATGAATTTCTGAAAACAGTACATGCGGTAACTGACCGGCTGCGTAAGATACTTGCTCAGCCCTCCCATCTTGATATCATCTGCTATTTCCCGCTCAAATCCCGTTGCCACTAACTTCGTTACGATTCCGGAAAAAATGGAATAAATGATCATCTCGTGATAGGTATATCCATAAACGGTATATGCATCTGTACTTTTGAAAACTGCACTCCACAGCGAGCACTGCACAATGACCATAAAAAGACCGCTGATGATACTAAAAAGAAAATCAACCCGATATTCCACCGCATTTTGAAATGCCAGGATAAAGGTGTTTTTATATTTCATGAACCGTCTCACTTTTGTCCCCCTTTTTCTGGTACAATAACTCGATCCCCTGCTCAAGCGGAATATCTTCCACCGTAAAATCCGTAATCTCACATTCACTCAGTATTTTAGCGGAAATCTGCTGAAGTTTTTCTTTGGCAACTTCTAACATGACCGTATTCTCATTCCACTCCTTAATTGTTCCGTAAGCAGCTAACTGCTCCGCCTCTACCGGCTGCGCAAATTGCAGTTTCAAAATTTTATGATTTCCAAAAATATCATTGACAGAATTTAATTTCCCGTCATACACAACCGTTCCCTGATTGATCACGATCGTTCTCTGACAAAGATCCTCGATATCCTCCATATAATGACTGGTCAATATAATGGTTGCATGTTTCTCCTCCTTATAATATTTCAGGAATTCACGGATTCTTTTTTGGGAGATGATATCCAGCCCAATCGTTGGCTCATCGAGAAAGATCACTTTCGGACTGTGGATCAATGAGGCTATCAGTTCCATCTTCATCCGCTCTCCAAGCGAAAGTCTTCTCACCTGCACATTTACCAGATCTTTCACATCCAGAAGTTCAATCAGTTCGCCTGACACCTTCTGATATTCCCGGTCATCCAGCTCGTAGATGGATTTATTGAGGTAAAACGTTTCCTGCGCCGGCAGATCCCACCATAACTGGCTTTTTTGCCCCATTACGATAGAAAATTTCTTCTTAAATTCCTTTTTCCGCTCCCACGGAACATATCCCATCACGCTGCATTCCCCCTCCGTAGGGAACAATATGCCTGATAACATTTTTAAAGTGGTTGTTTTTCCGGCGCCGTTGGGTCCTAAAAATCCGACGACTTCCCCCTGCTCAATCTCAAATGAGATATCGTTGACAGCCTTTTTGGTCAAATATTTGCGTGCAAACAAATTTTCAAATGAGCTCTTTAAACCCAATCCCTTTTCATAATACGTAAACTCTTTCCCCAATCCCTTTACTTCAATTATGCTCATGACTTTGCATGTACTCCTTTCCAGGTAAAACGCTCCTCCATCGGTCGAAACTGTTTTTTATCCGTTCAATCTCACACCCCATGCAGATGAAGCTCGCTGCATTTTGTACAAATCGGCATCAGATGGTGATTGACACATTCCCGCATATGCTGATATGCATCATTCTTCCATATATCAGCAATACTCATATCCTTCAGATTTCCCATTACAAATTCCGGGAAGAATTTGCAGGCAACCACACTGCCATCCGGGTTTATGTCCATCCGGTTTGAAAGGGCCAGACATACTTTTCTGCCTTTTTGCTCCTGCACCCTGCCCCTGATAAAATCTTCCACTTCCTCCAGCTCCAGATCCGGCTGGATCCGGACGATCATCTTCCATCTGTGATCACTGATATCTCTTAACTCCCGGATCAATCTCGGTATCTTCTCATCCGCCACCTTAAAATCAAAGGAGTGCCAGCTTGGGATTTCTTCCGTCCCATCAAAACCGCTGTTAAAATGCAGCGCATAAAATCGGTCCATTTCTCCCTGACAATCTTCCGATATATACCACGGGAAGCATAACATTACCATGTCTACCCCAATTTCCTCCATATATGTAAGATAATCATATAACTTGTCAACCATCTCGTCGTTTATAACCGTATGGATTGAAATTTTCCCCTTAAACCGGCCACATTCCCGTAATCGGACCAGTTCCTTTATGTTCGTAATTACCTGTTCAAATACAGTTTTCCCACGGATTTTGTTATGTTCCCGCATAAAGCCTTCCAGGCCGATCAGAAGCTCAAGGCGCTCCGAGATTTCACATAATGCATCGATGTGGTGCGCAATCTGTATCGCATTCGTGCACAATGCGATCTCACGCGGATGTTCCTTCAAAAGCTCCACCAGTTTTTCAAATTGTGCATATATGAATGGCTCTCCTCCCCAGATGTATAATCTTGATTCTGCGTCATCCGTCTCCTTAAGTACTTTTTGGATCAGTTCTATATCCATATCCTCCTTTTGCGCTGCAGCTTCCAGACGATTATGATATCCATGCTCATTCCACTGATAACAATGCTTGCATCGCAAATTACATCGATTGGTAAGTTTCAAGCCCACGTAGCCCGGTTTTTCCAATGCAAAACAGGCATCTCCATTGCGGCCAGCCATCGTCTGTTCCGAATTTTGAATCGTTTTTTTCAAAATTTCAAATTCGGCACGACTCATTTTATGCTCCGTTTTCACTCTCATTTTTCTTCTCCCAAAAACACCTCATCCGGTTATGATCTGCGACTTTGTGTGATAGGCATAATATCTGGAACAAGCTGTGCAGATTGGCAGCATATGACGTTTCATATACGTTCTAAACTTCTTATAATTCTCACTATTCCAGATTTCACCAAGACTCTGCTCATTGACATTTCCAAATGTCAGATCGTAGTATGTATGACATGGAGCCACATCGCCCTGCGCCGTGATTTCAGCATAAAGCCATGGCAGCGCGCATCGCATCCTGCGGTCATCCATCTCATCAAATCTGGCTGTAAAATATTTTTCCAGATTCTCCGTCTTAACTACCTTAGGATAGACGATCAGAAAAACCCCTTTTTCTCTGCACAATTCCTGTACGGCCTTGATCTGCCTCGTAAGTTCGGCAAAATCCATCGTTTTAAATTCTTCTTTGTCCCACATCATTCCCTGTGCATATTTGATGGAATCTACACCGAATTCTTCATTTAAAACCTTCCGGTAATCCTCACACTGACGCCTGCTTAAAAACAGCTGTGCCTCGATGCTGATATGGTCTAACATGTCTAAATTAAGGCTATTTGTGAATAACTCTTCAATATGCATATAATTGGTCGGCGTAACGATGCATGAAACTCCTATTTTAGGATGCGTCTGACCACGGCTCTCTCTTATCTCAAATACCCGCTCCAGCCCTTCGACCGCTTTCTCAAATACACCCTTTCCGCGCTGTATATCATTGATTTTCCCCGGTCCGTCCACCGATACCCAGATCCGATTAGGCTGTGTATCAACCAGCATCCCGGCATGTTCCGAAAGCAGCGTCCCATTCGTAGGGATATCTGCAACGCTTCCATAATAACGAACTTCTTCTAAAACCTCTGCAATCTGCGGATACAACAGTGGCTCACCACCAAAGAAATCATAATACGGCTTTACTTCTTTACACTCATAAATAATTCTTTTAATGACTTCATAATCCAACTGGGCCGTTTTCGTCTCGTTCCTGTAGGCACCTTCCTGCCCCCATTCATAACACATCTTGCAGCGCAGATTACATTTTTGCAGCAGCTGCAAAACAATCCATCCCGGATATCTTGTATTGCCTATCATATAAAAAATTCCTTTCTGTGCTTAAACAAATGTATCCGCATACAAAATCACATTCTCCTTATACCGGCTAATGTTGTTATGCAGTTGTAATAATACGTCCTCTGAATATCCGCTCGCCGCCCAGTCCGCGTATGTCACTCCAAAGCCCAATGTTTCCCAGACCTTATGGTTCGACTTTTCATGCGCCCCAAACGCTTCTAATATCACAAGTGGCGTCTCTGTAATAAAAGAATCCAGCAATGTTCCCGCACCCGGCTTGGCAACAATCCCCCTTGCCTCATTTGTCACATCAAGCAGCCAGTGATTTTCCTTCCTGCTCTCTCTTTTGACTGCCTGATCTCCAATAAACTCTATGTATGGCGGGAAATCATAACTGGTGTCTCTGTCTTTCTCCCACGCACACCAATGCCTGTCATTCATCCTGTATTGGATCTGTTTATCGCATTGGTTTTCGCTCTCCTTATATGCGACAATATCCAGGAAATAACCGTTTTCCAACAGGTCCGGTATTTTTTCCCGGTAGGTTCCCATCCCCCAGCCGCCTCCGTGTACCACCAGCTTTTTTTCTCTTTTCCTGTAATCCTTTACCTCAAATCCATCCACGCCAATGGTATAATTCATCTTATTCTGATTCCTGTCATACAGATTAATCTCCCGATACGTCTTGTGAAATCCGGGATTTAATTTGTAAAAACTCTTCCAGGATGGGGCATATGCAGAATCAACATACAACAGATCCACTGCAAGCGGTCTCTCTGCAATTTCCCGGTACATATCCATAATATAAATCCAATGTCCTGAGAGCAGCACAAACCGTTCCCTTCCCTCCGCTTTCCATCGATGGATCAGCTCATTGACACGCTCATGATCGATGCTTTTTCTTATGTCCATCGGAATCTTACTCGCAACGATCGCACGCGCAAAGTTCTGATGATAGGCATCTCTGCTCGTATCGATGTTCTCTTTTTTATCCGGTTCCATATAATTTTCAAATACATCTACCTCCGCGCACACATTGCGGTTCGCTAATTGATTGCGCAGCATGATACCGGGTATGTAAAAACCCAATCCGAATCCCGAACATAAAATAGTTACTTTGTCCATACGACTCTCCTCTATTCTATTTTTATTCCCATAGATTCCAATACACGCAGAAAGGAATCCATACAGTCATCACCGACTACACCTATATAAAGTCTTCCATATACTTTTTCCTTTGTGCTTTCAATTTCCGTATTAATAAACATTGCCTTCGGAGTCAGCGGTATAATTCCATGATCTTCACCCACATAGAGCACATTTTCCTCCTCCAGCCGTTTTAATACCTGTGCATAGGTCAGTTTTCCCGGCAGTTTCATCGACAAATATGTGATGTAACCGGTTTGATTTTTTCCGGCTAAAAACCGGTCCAGATAAAATTTGAGCAAGCTCATGGACATCCGTGCATTAATTTCTACAACTTCCTCCAGTGACTGATCTTTTAAAACCATGGAATCCACACATACATGTCCATAATATCCCTCTTTATATAGTTCCCCGGATACCTTTTTAAGTCGCTCAAAATATCTCTTTTCCCGCAGTTCTTCCATAAAATCTTCTGTTGCGGAAAACGATCCCTGGTATGAAAAATTTTTATTTCTTATCTGCTGCACGGAACACAATTCAAATGCACCAGCTTCATTTACATAGAACTGGCAGGAAAAATCTGTGTTTTTATCCAGAAGCTGCTCCACAATAAAAGACACCTTTTTGCCGTTCCTCTCCTGCCTCGATATGTAATTTGCGATGTGCTCAAGCCTGCATGCAGAATCAATACACAGATTGCCCCTTCCCGATACACCAAAATTTTCTTTTATCAGGACAGGTCCTCTCTCTAAGAACTCCAGGCAGTTCTCCCTTAATTCCCCGACGCTGTGCACTATCCTCGCATGCTTTTTTCCAAACAGCCTCCCATTCAATTCCGTGGAATATAATTTTCCATTGACTTTTCTGATCACGTTTTCCTGTATAAAATTATGTTTTGACAATGAATATTTTTCTACAAATTCCCCGGTATACGGTGTGCTTGCATAACAGCAAAGTTCTCTCCCCGGCAGAATATGGTCATGAAAATAGTCTGCATATTCTGTCACACATAAAAGTTCAAAAATATCTTTGGACTTATCATAAAGATTTCCTTTATCCCCTGTAACATCCCTGCGATTGCATTGAAATTCAAAGCCAATACGTTTCAGATAACAGATCTGCTCATCTGACATCGCAAACCGGGTAACAAGAATATCCTCACTTGTACAGATCAGAAAGAGCAACTCGTCCATAGCAAGCACAACATGATCTGCTTCCCGGTTTTTATATGCAGGCAGAACCGCCTCGTCCTCATACCTCCAGTAAATTTCCGCATCAAAGGCTCCGGCCACGACCCGACTTTTTCCCATAAGCTACCGTGTTACTCTTTCTATGTATTCACACAATGACTTCACCGAATTCAGATAATCATAATCAAAATCATCAAAATCAATATCGATATCAAAGGTCTCCTCGAGGGACAATATAAAATTGATCATCTCTAACGAATCAAATCCTATATCCTCCATAATATTTGTGTTTTCATCAATAACCAGTTTTTCTTCCCTGTCTTCTTTTACCTTTCTTATGATGTCTGCTATTTTCGTGTACATATGCTTCTCCTTTCCTTCTCAGATTGACGACCATTTTCTGTTACACGTTCCATATCCTTAAACACTACTCCCTGCACAATTCTTTTGTTTCTTCCGCGCTTCTCTTATGTTTTTAATAATTCTAAACTACTTTATATTTTTATTCAATAATGTATTTTATTTTTATGTACTATGTATATAAACTATTGTATTTCTCGTTATTTTATAACTTTATTTTGTTACTTTTATACATTTCTAAATTATTTTATTGTTTATCAAACATTAGTATAGTATAATCATAATGATCCATTCACACTATTACTGCATACAATTTTTATTCTTAACATATTTAACTTTACCCATATCGTATATACCACAAGACAGGAGAAAACCATGTATCATAGAATAACCATGTATCATAGAATCGTCATAGCCGGCGGTGCAGGTTTTATCGGCTCCAATCTTTGTCACCGGCTAATAGCCGATGGCAATCAGATCATCTGCATAGATAATCTATCCACCGGCTCAATCACTAACATTCAAGATTTATTTACCAATGCTAATTTTCACTTTATCAGGCAGGACATTATTGATCCCATCCAAATTTCAGGTCCAGTGGATCAGATTTATAACTTTGCCTGCCCCGCCAGCCCCATACATTATCAGGCAGATCCTATTCACACAATAAAAACCAACGTACTCGGATGTCTGAATCTGCTGGAATTGGCCAAAGCAAAAAACGCCTCCATTCTTCAATCAAGCACAAGCGAGATCTACGGCGATCCGCTGGTGCATCCCCAGATTGAAAATTACTGGGGCAATGTACATACCACAGGCATCCGTTCCTGCTACGACGAGGGGAAGCGCATCAGTGAGACCCTTTTTACTGATTTTGGCAGACAATATCATGTCCGCACAAAAATAGCCCGCATCTTCAATACATATGGTCCCCATATGCAGACAGACGACGGAAGGGTCGTATCAAACTTTATCGTCCAGGCCTTAGCGGGGAACCCTGTCACAATTTACGGCACAGGGCAGCAAACCAGAAGCTTTTGCTTTATCACAGATCAGCTCAATGGTCTGATCAAACTTATGGATTCCGATATCTCAAAACCGGTCAATATCGGCAACCCTGCCGAATATACCATTGGTGACATTGCAAGGCTGATCATCCAACTGACCAATTCCTCTTCGGAAATCATAACTTTACCTTTGCCCGAGGATGATCCCCACCGCAGGAAACCAGATATTACCCTCGCCCAGAATTTACTGCACTGGTCACCCACCATAGATTTAATATCCGGTCTGAAAGAAACCATCTCATATTTTGCTGCCTTATAGACTTCCTGCAAAACAGCTGGATTTTTCTATAACGAAAAAATGCCCTATATCAGCTTAAACCGCTGATATAGGGCATCTCTTTTATACATCTATCTAATTTTTAATTGTGTTTCAAAATCCGGCATGCGTCCCTTAGTTCTCATTCATCTTCGCCAGTTTTGCCGCCTGGTCTGCCGCAATGCAGGCATCGATGATTTCCTGGATATCACCGTTCATGATCTTATCAAGCTTATACAGTGTCAGGTTAATCCTGTGGTCAGTCACACGTCCCTGTGGGAAGTTGTAGGTACGGATCTTCTCGGAGCGGTCTCCGGTTCCGACCTGGCTCTTACGCAGTTCTGCCTCGGCGTCATGCGCTTTCTGCTGCTCTAAGTCGTACAACTTGGTACGCAACAGGGCAAATGCTTTTGCCTTATTCTGGATCTGGGATTTCTCCGTCTGGCTGTAGATGACAATACCGGTCGGGATATGGGTCAGACGTACCGCAGAGTCTGTCGTGTTGACGCACTGTCCACCGGCACCTGAGGAACGGCAGACATCGATACGGATATCTTTTTCGTCAATCTGTACATCCACCTCTTCTGCCTCCGGCATCACTGCCACCGTGATAGTGGAGGTATGGATACGTCCGCCGGACTCAGTCTCCGGAACACGCTGTACACGATGTACACCGGACTCGTATTTCATCACGGAGTAAGCTCCCGCACCACTGATCATAAAGGTCACGCTCTTCATACCGCCGATACCTGTCTCGTCAGCTTCCATAACCTCTGTCTTCCAGTGCTTCTCCTCCGCATAATGCTGGTACATACGGTAAATCTCTGCCGCAAAAAGTGCAGCCTCGTCTCCGCCGGCACCGGCACGGATCTCAACGATAACGTTCTTGTCATCATTCGGGTCTTTCGGAAGAAGTAAGATCTTAAGCTCTTTCTCCAATTCCTCCACGCGGTCTTTGGCTTCATTCAGCTCTTCTTTTGCCAGCTCGCGCATCTCCTCGTCGGACTCCTCCTCAAGCATTGCCAGGGAATCCTCGATATTCTGTTTGCACTGTTTGTACTCTTTGTATGCCTCCACGATCGGAGCAAGATCACTCTGCTCCTTCATTAATTTGCGGAAACGCTCCGGATTATTTGCCACATCCGGCTCACTCAACTCACTCATCAACTCTTCAAAACGAATCAGTAAATCTTCTAACTTATCAAACATGTTTCTTTCCTTTCTTCCACTAACACACCGCTCACAACCCGGTCATTTTTTGCCAGATCCTTGATGACCTTCACATCCGACAAGCCTGCCTGCCTAAACAGCTCACTTACCGCCTCACCCTGGTCATAACCGATCTCCACCAGAATTCTTCCGCCGGGATTCAGGTATTTTTTACACTCATCTGCGATCCTGCGGTAAAAATAAAGGCCGTCCTCCTTGCCATCAAGGGCATCCATCGGTTCAAAGTCGCGCACCTCCGGCATCAGCTTCGGTATCACCTCTGTGGGGATGTACGGTGGATTTGACACGATCACATCAAAGGTTCCCGTCACATTGTCGAACATATCGCTGCGCTCAAAAAGCACTGCGACCTCATTCATTTTCGCATTTTCCTTCGCGACGTTTAATGCCTGCTTGGAAATGTCCACCGCCATTCCCGTCACATCACTCGCATTGTGTAAAATGCTGATAATGATGCATCCGGAACCGGTACACATGTCTAACACACGCATGCCGGGCTCTACCACCTTTAACGCTTCCTCCACCAGAGTCTCCGTATCCTGTCTTGGGATCAGCACATTGGAATTGACTTTAAAACGCAGTCCCATAAACTCTGTCTCGCCTACAATATACTGTAACGGTACCCGCTCTGCCCGTTTCTTCAGAGCAATCTCATACTCATGTAC
>CAVCFM010000407.1:0-2139 GCA_963601305.1 bacterium
GATCTTCGGAGGCAAGATCGGCATTGTGACATTCTTAATGGCACTGACATTGGGTCCTGTGATTGCATGGGTCGGTGATGCCATGAGCCGAAAATGGGATTTCCTCGGAGAATAGAGGAGGCGGCAATGAAGAAGATTAGCAGCTTATACGGAGTGGTAATTTTGCTTGTGGTTGCGGTTCTGCTGTTACTGCTTGTGCACGCGCCGGAATCGGGGGCACAGGCGCAGGAGGGACATGCAATATCCATAGATACAGGCTGGGATGTGTGCATTAATGATACGGAGTACAAGGATGTCACGCTGAGTGAATTCATGTTCCCGCTGGTGGGCAAGGGAGATACTGTGATCTTGACGGGAACCTTGCCAGAGGAGGAAATGAAGTTCCCGGTGTTAGAATTTTACAGTATCCATGCGGCAATCCGCGTTTACGTAGCGGGGGAAGAGATATACAGTTATGGACAGGAATACTATGATACCGGCAGAGTGATCGGCTATGGATATCAGTATATTGATCTGCCGCGGGCGTCACAGGGCAGGCAGGTCCGGATTGAGATGAAAATTTCTGAGAATGATGCGTTTTCTTCCTTTGTGATACCCCGCATCTGCAATGCAAAATGGGTGGTCAGGGATTACATTCTCGTAAACCGCATACCGATGGTGATCGACCTGTTTTTGATCATTTTCGGTATCTGTATGGCTGGAGTCACTGCAATATTTTTGGTAAAAAATAAAGAAATGTATCCGCTTTTATGCATTGCGCTGTTTTCCCTTGGCATCGGGCTGTGGTCCTTTTGCAGCTACAACTTAATGTCGCTGTTTTTTGACGACATGCGCGTCAGGGTGTTTTTAGAATATGGAGCGCTTTATCTGACTCCGATACCGATGTTTTTCTATTTTTACCGGGATGCGATGTGCTTCCCGTCTAAATTGCGCAGGGGTGCTTATAAGCTGATATTGGCGCTTCAGATCGGATTCGGCGTGGCTGCTGTTGTGGGACAGGCTGCCAATCTGATCCATTTCCCGGCACTGCTTTGGGTAAGCCATCTGCTGTTGGCGCTGATGATCGTATATTTGATCTGCATGTTTGGCGGCAATCTTCTGCGGCATCGGATGGAAAATGTGTCCCTGTTCATGGGTGTGCTGCTGATGATCGGGTTCGTGATATTTGATCTGGCGCGTTTTAATTTTCAGAAGTTTGTAAAAATATCCGGCGGCAAGGCGTATGAGGGCGTGAGCTGTATCGGAACACTGCTTTTTATCGTTGCACTGCTGATTGATTTTGGTGAGCGGATTGCAAGGAACATGTATGATGCGGCGGCAAGTGAGGCGCTGGAAAAGCTGGCTTATACAGATTCCCTGACCGGACTTTCCAACAGGCGCAGCTGTGAGATCTTGTTCGATGAGCTCGATGCGGCTGAATGCGATTATACGATCATCACATTTGATCTGAATAACTTAAAAGAAGTCAATGACTGTCTCGGACATGAGGAAGGGGATGCATTTTTACGGAGCTTCGGAAACATCATAAAAAATGTTTTTGAGGCACATGGACTGGTGGGAAGAACCGGCGGCGATGAATTTTTAGTCGTTATCAAAGAAAGCAAAAAGGTGAATATCGCCGCACTCCTTTCGGAGATGAACCAGGAAATCGATGCCGTAAATAAGCGCCATCCGCAGTGGAAGATGAGCGTTGCCTATGGAATCAGCAGTCATGCGCAGGATCATGCAAAAACAGTCCGGGAAGCATACGAAAAGGCTGACGAGCGCATGTATCAGAAAAAACGTGAAATGAAGCAGAAAGATAACAGAACTTTTCGCATAGAATATTGAGAAGTATTTATTAAAGGAGCGATGACACAGATGATTGTGGAAGCGACAGCGCCCTATACTTCTTTGCGCAACCGCGAAGAGATAGCAGCACTTCACGAGAGATACCCTTTTATCGAGACCGGGAGCATCGGACGCAGTGTGATGGGAAAAGAAATACCTTATCTGAAGATCGGAAATGGAGGCACTGAAGTATGCTACAGTGCCTCTTTTCATGCAAATGAAAGCATTACCACACCGGTATTGCTGCGGTTTGCCGAGGAGTACGGCATGGCTTACGAGAGCGGGAATTCAATCTTAGGCGTGCCGGCA
>CAVCFM010000408.1:0-8555 GCA_963601305.1 bacterium
CCGATCACCTGTGCAGTAGTGGGCGCGCTGCTTGGATTTTTGCTGTTCAATGTCTACCCGGCAAGTGTGTTTATGGGAGATACCGGTTCTCTGGCATTGGGAGGATTTGTGGTTGCCTCCGCTTATATGATGCAGATGCCGTTATTTATTCCGATTGTCGGTCTGATTTACTTAGTGGAAGTATTATCCGTCATCATTCAGGTAACTTATTTTAAAAAGACGGGCGGCAAGCGTATTTTCCGTATGGCGCCGATCCACCATCATTTTGAGCTTGGTGGATGGTCTGAGACGAGGGTTGTTGCAGTGTTTTCCATCACGACGGCAATTCTCTGCATGATTGCGTTGTTGGGCTTATAGGAGGATTACAATGGATTTGACAGGTAAGAGAGTGCTGGTGGTTGGTTCCGGCATCAGCGGTATCGCAGCGACGGAGCTTTTGAAAAAGAATGGGATTGAGACCGTTTTATTTGACGGCAACAAGGATTTGGATGTGGAGGCACTTAAGGAGAAGGCACCGGTGTTTGCTGATGTGGAGATCCTTCTGGGAGAATTAAAAGAGCAGGATATGGACCGCATGGATCTGGTCGTGTTAAGTCCTGGTGTCCCGACAGACCTTCCGATGGTGAATACGATGCGGGAGAAGCAGATCCCAATCTGGGGCGAGATCGAACTGGCATATCAGTTTGGAAAAGGAAAAATTGTTGCAATTACAGGAACAAACGGAAAAACTACGACAACTGCTCTGACCGGTGAGATCATGAAGAATTATTTTGCCGATGTGAAAGTGGTAGGCAATATCGGAATCCCGTACACTTCGGTGGCAGCAGATACCACGGAGGATACGGTGACAGTAGCGGAGATCAGCAGTTTCCAGCTGGAGACGACCTGCGATTTTAAACCGGAAGTCTCTGCGATTTTGAATATCACACCGGATCATCTGAACCGTCATCACACGATGGAATGTTATATCAAGGCAAAAGAGGATATTACGAAAAAACAGGGACCGGATGATGTGTGTGTGCTCAACTATGAGGATGAGGTGTTGCGGGAATTTGGCAGCAGAGTGCAGACGAAGGTTCTGTTTTTCAGCAGTAAGCGAAAGTTAGAACAGGGATTATATCTGGAAGGCGAGGATATTTTTTACGCGCCGGGTAAGGGCGAGGAGACAATCCATGTGATCAATGTAAACGACCTTAATATCCTTGGCGCCCACAATTATGAAAATGTGATGGCAGCTGTGGCAATGTCTGTATCCATGGGAGTTCCGATGGACAAAATCGTCGAGGTGCTGAAGCGTTTTGTGGCTGTGGAGCACCGCATTGAGTATGTGACGGAAGTGCATGGAGTCCGTTACTACAATGATTCCAAGGGAACCAATCCGGATGCGGCGATCAAGGGCATTATGGCAATGAACCGTCCGACTTATCTGATCGGCGGCGGTTACGATAAACAGTCTGAGTACGATGAGTGGATCGAGAGTTTTGGCGGCAAGGTCAAAAAGTTAGTCCTGATCGGCCAGACCAGAGAGAAGATCGCAGAGTGCGCGAAAAAGCATGGATTCCATGATTATGTCTTCTGCGACAGCTTGGAGGAGGCAATTGATGTCTGCTATCAGAATGCAGTTTCCGGAGATGCCGTACTGCTCTCGCCGGCATGCGCAAGCTGGGGAATGTTCAAGAATTATGAGGAGCGCGGTCGTATTTTTAAGGACTATGTGCGGGGATTGAAGTAAGTGAGGATATGAGATGGCGAAGAGTCAGAACAAAGAGAAAAAAGAAAAACCGATCCGATATTTTGACTACAGCCTGTTATTTTTGATTATCTTTCTGCTGTGCTTTGGTCTTATCATGTTATACAGTACCAGTTCCTATTACGGTTCGACGAGATTTGGCGACGCGGCGTATTATCTCAAAAAGCAGTTATTTGCCACCTCTCTGGGACTTGTGGCAATGTTGATCGTCTCCAAGATCCCATACCGGTTCTGGATGAAACTAAGCGGTCTGGCATATCTGGCAGCGCTTGGACTTTGTACGGCGGTTATCTTCATCGGTACCGAGGCGAAGGGACAGGCGCGGTGGATCTATATCGGTCCGTTGTCTTTTCAGCCCTCCGAGTTTGCAAAGCTGGCGGTTATCCTTTTTCTGGCGATGGTGATCTATAAGACCTCAAAGCAGGTGGGAGATTTTAAGACCCTTGTAAAAATCATGGTGATCGTCATGCCAATCGTTGGAGTGGTTGCATATAATAACTTAAGTACGGCAATTATTATACTTGGAATTGCCGTGTGTATGCTGTTTGTGGCAAGCCCGAAATATTCTCATTTTGTGTTTGTCGGAGTTGCTGTTCTGGTGGTGGGCGTGCTGTTTATTTCGGTGGCGGCTTACCGTGCGGAGCGTATCCAGATCTGGCTGAACCCGGAGGAATATGAGAAAGGCTATCAGACACTGCAGGGACTCTATGCGATCGGTTCCGGTGGACTCTTCGGCAAGGGATTGGGGGAGAGTATGCAGAAGTTGGGATTTATCCCCGAGGCGCAGAATGATATGATCTTTTCCGTTATCTGCGAGGAACTGGGACTTTTCGGTGCGGTTGCACTGATCCTGTTATATCTGCTTTTGATATGGCGTTTTATGATCATTGCAAACAATGCGGCAGATCTGTACGGTGCATTGATTGTGGTTGGCATTATGGCACATATTTCCATCCAGGTGGTGCTCAATATTGCCGTTGTTACCAACACGATCCCGAATACAGGTATTTCACTTCCGTTTATCAGTTACGGTGGTACATCCATCCTGTTTTTGCTGTCGGAGATGGGGTTGGCGCTTTCGGTATCAAGGGGTATTAAATTCGAGGTTACCTGATTATGATTAAAGAGGAGAGAAGACGTAAAAAGAGAAGAAAGATCAGACTCATCGTTTTTCTGGTGATCGTGCTGTTACTTGCAATCGCCGTGCTGGTGGTCTGGAATGTCTTTACCGTAAAAAATGTGGTGGTCGAGGGAAACGAACTGTACTCGGATGAACAGATCCAGAGTCTGGTGTTAAATGACGAGTACTCCTGGAACTCCCTGTATGTAGATCTGAAATACCGCTTTGTGGATGTGGGGGACGTGCCTTTCGTGGACACACTTGAGGTGTCGCTTGACGACCCGCACACGGTCCGTATCAGCGTCTATGAAAAAGGAATTCTGGGCTGTATCTACATTGACAGCATCGGGCAGTATGCCTATTTTGACAAGGACGGTTTTGTGGTGGAGACATCTACAGATGAGATATCCGATGTGCCAAAGGTGCGGGGGGTATCCTGTGACAGTGTCGTTCTCTACGAAAAGCTGTCGTTAGACAATGACGGAGTGCTCAAAAATCTGTTAAATCTGACTCAGATTTTGAAAAAATATAATCTTCTGCCGCAGGAGATATCCTACGATGAACAGCTTTTACCGACGCTTTCCTACAGCGGGATAGAAGTGGTGGTCGGTTCGGATGAATACCTGTCACAGAAGGTGGTGCGGCTGGCTGCGATCATGCCTCAGTTATCCGGTCTGTCGGGGACTCTTCACATGGAAACATGGACGCCGGATACCACGGATATTGTGTTCCAGAGAGACGAATAAAAATCTATGATTTGTACAAAAAATTTCAAAAAATTAGTTGATTAATTGAGAGAAAAATTATATTATAGTGTATATGAGTTTATATGTACGCATATTAAGGAGGAAGTACCTTGCTGGAGATTATGACAACAGAGGCAGATACCAGTGCAAAGATCATCGTGATCGGAGTAGGAGGAGCTGGTAATAACGCTGTAAATAGAATGATTGATGAGAATATCGGGGGAGTAGAGTTTATTGGCGTGAACACTGATAAACAGGCGCTTGCGCTTTGCAAGGCACCGACTCTGATTCAGATTGGTGAGAAGCTTACGAAGGGACTTGGTGCCGGAGCTCAGCCGGAGATTGGCGAGAAGGCAGCCGAGGAGAGTATGGAAGAATTGTCCGCAGCAGTAAAGGGCGCAGACATGGTATTTGTTACATGCGGTATGGGCGGCGGAACCGGAACAGGAGCAGCTCCGGTTGTTGCTAAGATTGCCAAGGAGCAGGGGATCCTGACCGTTGGCGTTGTTACCAAGCCGTTTAAGTTCGAGGCAAAACAGCGTATGGTCAATGCGCTTTCCGGTATCGACCGCTTAAAAGAGAGCGTGGATACTTTGATCGTAATTCCGAATGATAAGTTACTTGAGATCGTAGACAGACGCACGACAATGCCGGACGCATTGAAGAAGGCAGATGAAGTGTTACAGCAGGCAGTACAGGGAATTACCGACCTGATCAATTTACCTGCTCTGATCAACCTTGACTTCGCGGATGTATGTACCGTTATGAAGGACAAGGGTATGGCACATATCGGTATCGGTAGTGCCAAGGGTGATGACAAGGCGATTGAGGCAGTTAAGATTGCAGTTGCCAGCCCATTGCTTGAGACAACCATCAATGGTGCAACACACGTTATCATCAATATTTCCGGAGATATCTCCCTGATGGATGCCAACGATGCTGCAAGCTATGTACAGGATCTGGCAGGCGACAATGCCAATATTATCTTCGGTGCGAAGTTTGATGAGTCAATGACGGACGAGGCTACCATTACCGTTATCGCAACAGGACTTGAGAATGCAGGCAAGGCTGCCAGCAGCAACATTATGCCGAAGCTTCATTACACCAACGAGGCCAGCATGGCGACAAGACCGGTATCTGGTATGAATCTCGGAAGAACCACTACAGCCGGACAGACCTATGGTGCAGGAAATGCGAATCCGTCACCGACATTCTCCGGTATCCAGAAGCCACGCCAGCCGGAAAGCACAGTAAAACCGGTAGAGCTTAACATTCCGGATTTCCTGAAGAATTCAAGAAAATAATTATATCGTCTATGCAAAGGAAATGTCTTAGGACATTTCCTTTTTTGTATTTCGGGCGCGCAAAGAGTCGGTTTGCGCGTCTTTCTTATGCCCCTCTTTTGACAAAAAATTCAGGAGCCTTTTCGTACAATAGGAGTCATTCCAGTAAAAGTGAGGTGAGGGCTATCTATGTATTTTATGCCGACGTGTTCTGGCTGCAGAATTTTCTGATGGATTTTATTGCACTGACCGGTGTGAATTATTTTTTAAAACGCCACAAACGATGGTGGAGGATTGCATTAGTCGCTGCGGTATTTGCGGTGGTATCCCTGCTTTTACTGCTGGTATTACATAATATGTCTCTGTATCTGTTATTGGTTCACTTTGTATGCAACACAAGCATGGTACTGCTTTGTTTTGGATGGGAGGGGAAACGGCCTTTTCTGGAAAACTGGGCGGTCACATATCTGGGAATTTTGCTGCTGGGCGGTGTGTTCCAATGGCTGTGGGAGAGCGGTCTTCTGCCGCAAAATTATATGCTTATAGCAGCTCTTGTGGCTGTCGTTGGATATGTGGCATGCACGTATCTGATGCAGAGGAAGGATTTTGCGAATCAGATTTATGTCGTGTATATGAAAAAGGGAACGAGACAGCGGGAATTTCATGCTTACTGGGACAGCGGAAATCAGTTGAGAGACCCTTATACCGGGCAGGCGATCAGCATTGTAAGCGCCAGGGCTGCGGAAGTGTTTGTGGACCGTGGGCAGGATGCAATCCGATATGTGCCGTATCGGGCGCTCGGAACCGAGCAGGGGCTGATGGAGGTTTTTACGGTGGAGGAACTGTGCATCCGGGATGGAAAGAGGGAGCGGAAGGTAGGACCTGCCGCGATAGGGATTGCCAATCCCGGGCTGTTGGAGCAGAAAGAATATGACATGATTTTGCATGCATCGTTGCTATAATATCAAAAGGAGAGAGTTCATGTATATAAGATTGCAGATACCGGAGTATCATATCAAGGGAATATGGCCGAAGTTCGGCAGCCTGTTTTTGCGCAGGCGCGACGAGGTCTGCTACATCGGAGGAACGGAGATACTGCCGCCACCGCTTCAGGGCGAGGAGGAGAAAGTGTGTATCCGGATGCTGGAGGGAGAAAATGCGGAGATTGCGCGCAAGAGGCTGATTGAACATAATCTGCGGCTGGTGGTATACATAGCAAAAAAATTTGACAACACGGGCGTGGGAGTGGAGGACTTGATCTCCATTGGGACGATTGGTCTGATAAAGGCAATTAACACGTTTAACCCGACAAAAAATATCAAGCTGGCAACGTATGCGTCGCGGTGCATTGAAAATGAAATCCTGATGTATCTCAGAAGAAATAACAAGACAAAACTGGAGGTCTCAATTGATGAGCCACTGAATGTGGACTGGGACGGAAATGAGCTGCTGTTATCGGATATCCTTGGCACGGATGAGGATGTGATATACCGGGATATTGAAAACGATGTGGAGCGGACGCTGCTGGGGAGGGCGATAGAGAAATTGTCCGGAAGGGAGCGGATGATCATTGAACTGCGCTTTGGGCTAAATACAGTAAACGGTGAGGAGAAGACACAGAAGGAAGTGGCGGATATGCTTGGCATCTCCCAGTCCTATATTTCACGTCTCGAGAAAAAAATCATGGGGCGGCTGAAAAAGGAAATCGTGCGCACGCAATGATAAAAACCGATTGTATCTGGTCTGAAAGGATAGTATAATGTTCCTATAAAGCAAATAGGGGGGGACGGCATATGATACTGGAATTTTTAGGTGCGGCACATGAGGTGACTGGAAGCTGTCATTATCTGGAATTTGGGGGCAGACATGTACTGGTGGACTGTGGAATGGAGCAGGGACCGGATCTGTATGTCAATCAGGAAATCCCGGTGAATGCGGCTGCAATCGATTATGTATTTGTTACGCATGCACATATTGACCATTCCGGTCTGCTGCCATTGTTATATAATCACGGATTCCGCGGGCAGATTTTTGCCACGGTAGCGACGAGTCAGCTCTGTGAGATCATGTTAAAAGACAGCGCACACATTCAGATGTTTGAGGCGGAGTGGCGCAACCGCAAGGCAAAGCGTGCCGGTAAGCCGGAAGTAGTGCCATTATATGACATGAATGATGCGATGGGTGTGCTGACGCATTTTGTTCCATGCGAATATCATAAGAAAATACAGGTGTGCGACGGATTGACGGTCCGTTTTGTGGATGCAGGACATCTGCTGGGGTCATCGTCCATTGAGATGTGGGTATCGGAGGAGACCGAGGAAGGCAGAGAGGAGCGCAAGATTGTATTTTCCGGAGATATCGGCCCGGGGAACAGACCTCTGATCAAAGACCCGGAGTATATCGAGGAAGCGGATTATGTGGTCATGGAATCCACCTACGGGGACAGGGAGCATGCCACACCGCCGGATTATGCGAAAGAGCTGGCTGGTGTCATCAAAGACACCTTTACCCGTGGCGGCAATCTTGTGATCCCTGCGTTTTCCGTGGGCAGGACACAGGAAATGCTTTATTTTATCCGCAGGATCAAGACGGAGCATCTGCTGCCGGAGTTCGAGAATTTTGAAGTGTATGTGGACAGTCCGCTGGCTGTGGAGGCCACGACGATTTTTAACAAGAACGTGGAGGACTGTTTTGATGAGGAGGCCCGTTCCCTGGTGCGCGAGGGCATTAACCCCATCGGCTTTCCGGGACTGCGCATGGCGATCACCAGCGATGAGTCCAAGATGATCAACTTTAACGAGAAGCCAAAAGTTATCCTCTCGGCTTCCGGTATGTGTGAGGCAGGTCGTATCCGCCATCATTTGAAGCACAATCTGTGGAGAAAAGATTCTACGATTCTGTTTGTCGGTTATCAGGTGCCTGGAACACTGGGACATTCGCTTTTGAATGGCGCCAAGGAAGTAAAGCTTTTTGGCGAGGTGGTCGAGGTTTCCGCGAAGATTTTAAATCTTCCTGGTATCAGCGGTCATGCAGATGTGAACCAGCTGACGCGCTGGGCGGCATCTTTTCAAAAGAAGCCGGATAAGATTTTTGTGGTACATGGCGAGGATAAGGTGACGGAGCAGTTTGCCGCACATCTGACAGATGAGCTGGGAATCCCGGCATATGCGCCATACAGCGGAGATGCCTTTAACCTGCTCACGGGAGAGTGCATCCGTGAGGGTACCAAAGAGGTTGCAGTTAAGAAGAGCAAAGGCACGTCAAAGGCATCCAGCAATGTATTTGCGAGACTGCTGGCTGCAGGTGGCCGTCTGATGACGGTTATCCAGAAGTGCGAGGGCTTGCCGAACCGTGAGCTTGGCAAGTTCGCAGACCAGATTAACGAGTTGTGCAACAAGTGGGAGCGTTAATTTTGCAGGTAATTGCGGATGGAGCGCAGCGCGGATTTTTCCAGACGGCTGACCTGAGCCTGGGAGATATGGATTTCCTCGGCGACCTCCATCTGCGTTTTCCCTTCATAGAAGCGCAGGCGCAGAATATAATTTTCGCGCTCGTTTAAATGGTCCATAGCATCGCTTAGCGAGAGCTGTTCAACCCAGTTTTCCTCCCGGTTTTTGGTGTCGCTGATCTGGTCCATGACATAGAGCGTATCACCG
>CAVCFM010000409.1:0-6174 GCA_963601305.1 bacterium
ATAATAAACAGTACGACGAAAAGTGCCAGAAAGTTTACCGGAATAAACAGCCTGTTACAGCAGCTGTTCGCATATGCCGCAAAAAACAGTACCACACCGGTATAACGAAGCATTTTAGGATACCGTTCGATCAAAAGCAGTGCATAAATGATGAGCATCAGGATCATCACTCCGTTGCTCCAATACACAAAGCCTCCTGTCATGTAACTGTAGGACGGAAACCCAAAAAAGTAAAATACGGAAAAGAACGGTGCAAAAATCCGCACGATCTTTTTTTCGCTGACAGTAAGCACCAGCACATAGAACATACATATCTCTAACATGTGCATAAAGATATTCGAGATAATAAATGCCTTGTAATAGCTGGCCGCCGGTATAAAAGGCGCCGCAAGCTGAATAAACATGGCATCTATGAATGAAGAAAAATAAACATTTTTCAGTTCACCATACTCGACAAGATTCATCGCATAGCGAAAATGATTTGCCGGGTCCGTGTTTACATAGCTCAAACGCAGATCCGCCGTAAACATATGCAGTGACAGATACGCAATAAAAGCGATAAGAACTGCCAGGCAAAGCACATCTGTCCAGCGGATAAACACCTTCTGTATCCTTCGCTTTACGCCAATTTCCACCCACAGTACAATGTTGGCAAGAACCATCGAATACAGCGTCGATGTCAGTCCCACCGTAACGCCTGTGATCTTATAAATCAGTGCCATGAACGCCTGATAACAAAAGATTGTCATCGTGCCCATAACTATCATTTTGCAAATGTTTAACTTTCCCTCTGTCTTCGGATATAAAATCATTGCACACAGACAACTGAAAAACAAAAGCAAAAAAGCAATCGTCTTTATCATGCATGTTCTCCTTTTCTCTTTTTTCGAACCTTACTCACCAATTCTGTGACAAGCTCATTTCTCAACAGCAAAAGCGCTGCAAAATATGCAAGTGCTGCCACCATGATAATAACAAACACCACCCACGGGTTTGTTCCAAGCAACGCTTTCATGAGCAATACCACTACCGTCATTGTACCAAGAGCTACCGCCATTGTCATCAGGTAATGTCTGCCCAGCCGCAATGTGTAATACTTTCTTGCGTAAAACAGTAAAATTGCCGTGACCACCAGTTCCGACAGCACGGATGCAATGGCTGCACCATCCTGTTTTAAGACCGGGATCAATGCAAAATTAGCACATACATTCACCAGTGCACCGGTCACCGTAGCCCGCAGTATCATTCGTTCCATCCCTGTGGCTGTCAGTATGATATGCCCCAGGAAATAGGCAATCGAAAAAATCAGGATCAATACGCTTAATATCTGCAATGTCTGGATTGCCGGCGAAAAAGCCTCTCCAAACAACAGCGGCACCACATATTCCGCCGTCGTAAAGAGCCCGAACACACATGGCAGTGCCAGCAGCAGCAATATCTGTGTTCCCCGGTTGATCAGTCCATTGCCGGTCTCATAATCCTTCTGCTTATAGCACAGACTGATCCGAGGATAAAAAACTGCCACCAGTGCGATCACCACGGTATATGTCATCCGCACGATTTTTACCGCATTGGAGTAATATCCCACACAGGTATCTCCAAAATAATATTCCAGCATGACCGTGTCTAACATCGTATAGATATCGGTTGCGATCGCCGATGCTAAAAGGATCAGAACCGGACGCATATGTCTGCCTAACTGCAAGCCCGCCCGGGATTGTCCCGCCCGCTTTGTGATCCCGATCCCTTCCATCGAGATATAGCGCCGCAGGTTCCAGGCGTTCCACAGATTATTTCCCGCTGTGGCGATACAAAGGATCAGCGCATAAATCAGATAATCGCTCTCATCCTTCACAAAAATCAGCATAAGCACAAACGAAAGGATCTTCACGACAAAGCTGCGCACCGAAATGTACACATACTCTTCCATCCCCTGATAAAACCAGTCGATGTTAAAAATATTCAGGATCAAGAGCAGCCCCATGATGTTAAACAGCGCTCTGCGGTCCGCAAAATGGGCAAAATTGTTTACAAACAGATAATACGCGATCGTGCAGAGAACCGTTGCAATAAAATTAATGGAAAACAATTCCAAAAATGTCCTGCTCCTCTGTTCCCGATCCGTGTTACTCTGGGCAATCGCCTTGACGCCGTAACTGGGAAGCCCGAGCGACGCGATCAACACGAAATATGCCGCTATCGTATTGGCGTAGGATACCTTTCCGACACCGGACGGCAGAAGGACATGTGAGATATAAGAAGTGGTTATCAGCGGAAAAAGGGCTGTGAAGCCCTTATACGCCATGTTAAATATGGAATTTTTAGCAAGCGATTTTTTTTCCATTCCTAGTACCTGTTCATTCGAATCAACAATTCCCGTTTCCAGTAAAACATCACCCGGTGAAGAGCGTCTGTCCGGCTGCTTCCGCACACCGTGCGAAGCCAGTCCATCTTTTTTGTGCCCGCCGCCGTATGTTCCCCGGCGTAGTGTCTTGCCACCTGATAAAATCCTGCGTTATAAGCATGTCCGATTGTTCCCGTGGAGGTATGGATCAGCGGGACATCACACACATAGACGTGGTTTCCTGCCGCTCTTGTGTACATGCAGCGCTCCACTCCGTACAGATGCCAGTTATCGCACAACACTTCATCAAAGGGATGCTCCAAAAAAAATCCTGCATGCCCGCCAAAGAAGCACTCGTCCACGGTCTCACACGACACCATGCCACTGTATTCGCGCTCTCCTGCCACCTCTTTACCGCTGCCGTGGCGCACCTTTGAGAGAACGCAGGTGTGCTCCCTTGCCGTTTTCGACAAATCCTCCACCGCACCTGCCACACCGAGAATATCGTTCTCCCCTGTCTGTGTCAGATAATCCACGAACTTTCCCAGCATATTATCATCCGGCAGTTCAATGTCCTGATGTGCATAGATCACATATTTTGTCTGGATCTGCCCTGCCGCTGAATTCAATGCCGCGGCACAGGATGTGTATCTCTGCCCGCGGTTGTCCACCCCGACCAGTGTATATGCCACATTCTGCCGCGCCAAATCTTCCTGCAAATGGCCGTACTGCTCTAAATTGTTGTAGCAGCACACCACAGTTACATCTTTTTTATCCATTCTGTCGCATCACTCTTTCATCAACTTCAAAAACAACCGGTAAGATTTCGTGATCCGGGAAAAATAGAAAATCTTCGCATCACAGAAATCCCGGTACAGCGTGTTGGTCGTCACCGCCTCCTTGTGCATGCAGTGCACGCGCGGTGTGTATAACATGCGAAGCCCCTGCTTTTTCGCAAGATAATAGAGGATTTCCTCCTCTGCATAGAGGAAGGTTCCATCCCAGAATCCATCCATTTTGGCAAAAAAATCTCTCGAAAATACCAGGCAGCATCCATGAAGCAGCACGTCCTCTAACTCCTCATCCATGCGGGTGTCCGCCGAAACGGACTTGCCCTCCACCTCTCTGGTCGTCAGGTTCTTGCTGCCATCGCGCACATCCGCACCGTCCTCACCGGTCACAATACCATAGTGCCCGGCAACTGCCCCTTTCAGATGGAACAGCTTGATCAGGCGGAACATCCATGCCTTCGCAAAGGACACGAGCACCTGTTTTCGCATATAGTTGATGGTATAATTGCGCTCCATCGCCACCGGATTAAAATGCTGGGTACGGCTTGCATCCACAATGTCACTCCCCAGTATGGCATACGGTTTCTCCTGGTATATCTCATAAAGCTTCTGGCAATAATCCGGCTGCTCAAAGATAATGTCACTGTTGGCAGCCACGATAAAGTCAGGGTCGAAATGCTCTCTGGCATAGGCGATGCCAAGGTTATTCCCCTTTGCAAAGCCGAGGTTTTCAGAAGACGTCACAAGATGCACTCTCTCATCTTCCCCGAAACGCTCACGCAGCGCCGCAACACTCTCGTTGCCGGAGCCATTGTCCACGATCACGACCCTGATATCCTCATAGGTCTGACTGTTAAAAATAGACTCCGTGCAGGCGATCGCCTCCTGATAGGTCTTATAATTTAAAATCACAAAACTGATATTTCCCATGTTCAAAAGTCTCCGTTTTTCCTATGCTCCGGAATATCTGGTCTTCGTTCCCAGAATAATGCGGATGTACGGTGTAATGGAACGCACGATTGCAGTACCTAAGCCGAAGTTCTTGTGCAGGAAATGGAACCAGTCACCAAACGGCAGCCCCTTGCGGCTCTCCTTTAACCGGATGCGTTCCATCCGCGGCAGCGTCTCATCCTGCCAGGTTTTCTGTAAGGTATTATCGTTACATTCTCCCACATACTTTGGATAGATCTTTATGGAATAGCCCAGCTTGCTGATCTGCAGGCCGTAATCAAAATCTCCGATGCTGTGCTGATAGTAAGGGTCTATTCCCACCTTCATAAAAATCTCTCTCGGGATGACTGCACAGTTGGCGTTGAAGGTGTCACAGTTTACCTCTGTGGCATCCGGTCCCAGCTTCTTATACTTGATACCCTTGGTATACTTGATGCCGCCATAGCTCAACTCTCCCTTTTCTCCGCAGATAGCGCCGACGGTCACCACATCCGGCTTTAAGGCCGGCAGCATCTCGTCAAAGATTCCCGGGAAAAAGCGGGTGTCATCATTCATCAGCATATAGTAATCATAGTCCGTATGATGTTTCTTGATATGCTCAATCGCCTTGTACATGCCACCGTTCCAGAAGTTATTTCCGTCTCCCTCGATCAGGTCGATCTGATACGTCCCGTTATCACGCTGTTCTTTTAACATCTCTCTTGTGCCGTCAGAACTGTTGTCGTCTAAGATCACATAGTCGAATGTGACCTGCTCATTGTGGGAGAGTGTCTCCATCCCACGTTTTGTGAGTTCCTTCCGGTTAAAACAGGTAAAAATTGCCAATATCTTCATACTATTTTTCTCCAATATAATTTCTGCGGAAAATGATGTGATACACATGCTTGAGCATATTGGGTTCTGACTCCTTTAACAATGCCCGCTTCATCAGCCTGTGGACTTCTTTTTTCTCCGCAATCTCTTCCGGGAAATCAGTAATTGCCTGATCCGTTGTCAGGTGATGATGGAACACAGGTTCCTTTTCGGCTCCACAGTGGATTCCGCTTCCGTCCCATCCCTCGTTGCTCACCAGGGATCTCGTCGGTGAAAGGATCAGGGCTCCCTTTCGGAAATTTGACCAATACCAGCGGATCGCCCAGGAATTTGTCTTCTCATCCGTCTGCTGCATCTTCATGATCTTGTAGAAATTGTAGGTATTGTCGTAATTAAACGCTCTGCGCAGCTTTTCATCCGAGATCATCCGTGTCCAATCTGCACATTCTGCGTCAAAATCCCTCCAACGGTCCGCCCACGTTGCCCACGACCAGCTGGTTCCCGTCAAGGTGTTAAAATAGGATTGATACGGCAATTCCACTTCATCTCCGAAATGGGAAAATCCCGTAATTCCTGTAACCTTCGGCTCCTTTTCATAACGCGCCAGTGCGTCATTCATAAAACGCAGAAAATATCGGTTGGTTACCAGATCATCTTCAAGAACAATGACGCGCCCATAAGCGTTGACGATCTCTGTGACACCTTCGATCACATTCTTTGCCAGACCGAAATTGACTTCCCTGCTCCGAAGTTCCACTCTTGCAAAGCCGGTAACACCCGCAACATAATTGCGGATCTCCTGCACCTTTTCCTTGTCTGCATCCTTTTTTGCCGCATCCGAATATACGTAAAGGTCAGTCTCTGCCGCCATTTCATTGGCTGCCAGAGCCTCTATTGTCCGTTTTGTGTGTTCCGGTCTGTTATAAGTAAACAAAATGACCGGCGCAGCCTTTTGTCTGTCAATCATACTTCCTCCATAGCACCATCCAATGCCTGATCCAGGTAATATCCCCTGCGCAGTCTCGGTGCGACTTCCATTGCCGCCGCCTTGATCGCCCCATAATCCGCCGATGCGATTGCCGCCGGCAGATCACTTAACTTTTCGATGGTAATTCCGCATCCGTGTTCCCGCACAAAATGTGCCATTCCGGCATTGCTCCACACGATGACCGGAATCCCGGACGCGAGGTAAAGCGCACATTTGTGGGAATTATTATAGCGCAGATACTCGCCTAATCCGCCCTCAATGGCATCTTTGCCGGTTCCATCCCACAC
>CAVCFM010000410.1:0-2327 GCA_963601305.1 bacterium
ATCTAAAAATCCGTAAATCAGCAGGACAACCGGCGCCGTTACGATGCCAATTCCCGACAACAGACACGCCCCGGTGCTTGCCACATACAAAAAGGCAATCCAGCCTTTTTTATAATCCTGCCGCATGATCTGACCGAACAGATAAAACAGCAACGGCAGCGTAAAGCTTGCACAGACTGCTTTTCCCTGCCAGATGCGCAGCAACAGCATGGAAGCCATTGTATGTGTCGATGTGTATCCAAACAGATTCACCATTGACAAAAATATCAAAAAGATAAATACTTTCTCCCAATCCCCGTCAAACAGCCCTCTGCCAATCAGCGCATACAAGCCGTAGCACAGAAGGATCAAAAAAAACGGCAGATAGGAATGTGATATGATTGCCGGCGCGACACCGCTCATGCTTGACTGCATTGCCACAAACATCGCCCACGGAGATGTCAGGTCCTTGCGCACCTCCCCGACATTCCAGTACATGATATCTGCATCGATCGGGCTGTCCTGATACATGGAATCATGTACCACGGCAGACACCTCCTCCGCAATAAAGCGTGAGTCATCATCATCACTGTGCTCATACCTTGCCGGGATATATGCCTGCATCAATATCATGATCCCGGCGATCACGCCAAGCACCGTCCGATAAAAATTTTTCCGCCCTGTCCCTTTTGTCTTTTGCGGGATGTCCGCTGCTTCCTGTCTCTTAAATATTTCGCTTCCGTTGCCGGTGAGCAACAGCCAGAAAGATAGCAATGCCAGCAGTTCCATACACAGGTTCCAGACGGTCTGCGCTTCCGAAAGCTTTCTTGACATCGCAACCATAGGTACAAGGACAAGCTGCGCGACTGCAAGCATTGTCGCAAATCCAAGTACCCATGCATGTAACATACGATTGACCCGTCCTTCGACCCGAAGTACCTCTATCCAGATATATCCGATCCACATCGGGGTAAAGATAAACATCAGGCTCATATACAGAATCAACTTAAGATTCATATACTAAAACTCCTCCGATGCAGATACCATTCACATCTGCTGTGTTTCTTACACGGTATAAGATTTCATTCTTTACTTCTTTTCTTGTGCTTGCCACAAATGTTTTGTCACACAATTTTGCCACTGCATAGGCATCTGCGCTTACTGTAACATCCGGCACATTCACAACGACACACTCATAATTTTCGCGCACATCTTTCAGATAGTCTTCAAAACGCTGGTTCATCACCAGATTAAAGCCCTTCTCTTCTTTTACATTGCGCTTCACAGAATCCAGAAATGCATTCAGTGACTGTGGCTTTGGAGCCTCACCTTCCCCGAGAATATATGCGCTGATCGAATTTTCCTCAGAAGATTCTGCCAGGTCGATATACATTGTTTTCTTTTTCTCATTTGCCAGGCTCATCGCCAGTTTTAATGCAACGTCTTTCTTGGAACAGCATACCGGCATGCAGCAGATGGTCTTCGTATCCGTCTCCTTGTCATCCCGTAAAAACAGTGCAAGCTTCTTGAATTCCTCTTCGCCGTCCATACCGCTCTTTAATGTGTCGATGATCGGCGCCTCCAATGCAGTGTGGATTTCCTCTGCATTCTTCGGTTTTTTGTAGAGAAGCATCCAGAATGTGTAGAGCACTACCTCCACGATCACGCCCAGCACAAGTCCGGCAACTGCACCCTTTAACACTCCTTTTCGGAAATCTTCCTGTGTGATGGAATAGGATTCCAGTTTTTCAATTGTTGTCGCGGTATACGGAGCATCCAGTGACTCTATGCAGACACTGCCGATCATGTCCTGTGCAACCTCATCCGTCGCCTTGATCACTTCCTGCAAAAATGTTTTTGCAGCTTCCTCATCTTCAATCACAAAATCCTCATACTGCGCCGGATAATTCAGATACAGTGTCATGATATCGGAAACCTCGCCAACGGTAGGCTCAAAAATCTTCTGATACCCCTGAAATGACAGGTTGTATCCTGTATTCTCGATAAATTTATCATAGGTACGATTGCTGTAAGCAATTTTGATCATGGTGCCGACACGCTCCACTGATGTCTCATCACTGTAGGTTTTCACATAGACGGTGGCAACTGCCTGCTGGATATTTTCATATATCTCCTGATCTACAAACTGGTGATTTGCTTTATATTTGTATCCACCCAGAATTCCGGCACAAATCACTGCAAAAATCACTGCCAGCCACCACATTCTCAAATTGTAGCGTATGATCTCCATCACGCTGTATTCTTTTTCCAAATTATACTCTTTGTTCATACATTCCATCCTTTCTGTTATTCGCCACCTTTTTCAAATACAACTTTGATCGTTTTTA
>CAVCFM010000411.1:0-2784 GCA_963601305.1 bacterium
TGTTACGGCTTATTTCTCACTATCAGATTTTCAATTTTCTCCGAAAAATGACATTCATTCAACTTGATATTTTTATCAAGTTTCGTAAAAATGGAGTATTTATCCTCCGTATAGTGCTTGGAGATAACAGCAAACACCTTATAGGCAGGCTGTGCAGTTACATCCCTTATATCCTTTTTTAGCAATGTATTAGGTACATTCAGTTTTGTGTTTCTGTCCTGCACAAAACCTATACAACCACAGACATTTCCTGCTACTTTTTCCGTAAACAGCTTCGGTCCTCTGTCTGTAAATTCTCCTATCATTGTTACATTCTTTTTTATCTGCATCATACTTTCCAATATATCAAGCTTCTGTCCGGTCGAACCGTCTTTTGCCAAAGAAAAATCCTGTTCCGTCAATCTTTTATCAAGACACTTTTCATAAAAATGAATTGCAGAAGCTGTTTCACTTTTATTCAGTCTTACTCCGGTTAAATGTAGGAAATTATATCTATGAAATGCTACCTCATAACCCTGTATAGATGACAAAACTTTTTCTTCTGTCTGCAACTGCTTTCTCACTTCTGAAGGCTGACCATACAAAAACAAGATTTTCTGATCCTCCAGATTTTCCCTGTATAATTCAGCCGCTTTTGTGATTATCTGAATTGCATGTCTTTTGTTCGTAACTACATCCTTAATTTTGTAATATTTAGAAAAGGGAATGTTCATGCCGCAGCATCAAACATTCCCTTTTCATGGTTGATTTTTCCGTTGTCTGCCAACCTCCAGCACCTATGTCTGGAAAATAACAGGTTTTTCCGTTGCCTGCCAACCTCCGACACCTTCGTTCGGAAAACATATCAGATTTTAGGTGTCAACCCACCGCTAATTCATAGCTTTCTAACTACATTCTACACAAAAATCATGAAAAATGCAATTACATTTTTATTTTATGCCAAAATTCCAAAATATGTACACATCGAAAAGCCAAAATTTCAACTTAACCATTCAGCAAAAGCACTTCCTATACCTGTCCTGCCCGTTTCATCTCTGTATATGCCAGAAGGAACGGTCCAACACCCTTTGCATCGTCTTTTACCACCGGCTCCGACATATAATAGTCAAATGTACCGGAACGCTTATTGGCACCACCCAAGCCTGCCACAAGGCAGATGCCGTCGAGATGCAGTTCGCCGTTTTCATCCTCCGAGAGATACTTTTCACAAATTCCGCGGAATGCCTTGGCACCGTATGCCTGATAGCTTTCCGGGAGGAATCCCAGACGCACGCCTTTTAACAGGGCATATGCCATGATGGAGCTGCCGCTCGTCTCAAGGTAGTTGCGCTCCATACCACCCACATTTACCACCTGATACCACATACCGCTCTCGTCCTGATATGCCAGCATCGCATCCATCAGCTCCACAAAAATCTGTTTCATTTTTTCATAAGGTTCCCCGCAGGATGCGTCCGCCTTGTCCAAGGTGTCAAGCAACGCCATGGAATACCAGCCCAGCGCGCGGAGCCAGAAGTTCTGGCTTAATCCCGTCACCTTGTCGCACCAGAACATCTCTCTGGAAGAGTCGTATGCGTGATAATATAAGCCGGTCTTCTCATCCCTCATATTTTTTACGACATTGAAAAACTGATTGAAGATATCGTCATAATTTTTTTTATCGTTAAAACGTGTCTCATACTCCATATAAAATGGCTGACACATATATAAGCCATCTAACCACACCTGATTCGGGTAGATATTCTTATGCCAGAAATTGCCCTCTTTCGTGCGCGGCATCTGCTCAATCTGACTGTACACGAGGTCAATCGCCTTGCGGTACTTCTCCTTGCCGGTCAGATCATACAATTCAAACAGTGTCTTTCCGGCATTGACATTGTCGATATTTAACTCACTTACCGAATACCCCTCAATGGAACCGTCTTCCCGCACCTTGCAGTCGATAAAAGAATCTGCAAATTTGAAATATTTTTCATCCTTTGTGATGGCGTACATCTCAAGGATTGCCTTGATCATACAGCCATCGATATAGTTCCAGGTTGATTTTTTCCCCTGCAAAATCTTCTCGATATTCCAGATTGGGCGGTCCGGTGTGCTTTTTTCTAACAGTTCATCAATATATCTCTCTATCTTATCCATCCTGCTTCTCCTTATTCTTGTTCTGCTATCTTTCATAATAGCGAAAAGCAGCGCGTTTGTAAATACATTTTTGTAAGCGCTTACAAAAACATGCTGTCGCAAATACGATCACACGCACGAACCGCAGATAAAATAAATGACATTTTTTTCATGACCTGACACAAACTGCCTGTTTATCATCCCAATCGCTGCACATACTATCACTGTACCAAAGAATCAATCAAACGTACCAAAGGAGGAAACAATTATGTCAAATCGTTCTTCAAACAGAGCTGTCATTCCAGAAGCAAAGGGTGCATTGGATCGTTTCAAGTATGAGGTTGCCAACGAGATTGGCGTTCCGTTAAAAGATGGTTATAACGGAGACCTCACTTCCAGACAGAATGGTTCTGTCGGTGGCTATATGGTCAAGAAAATGATTGAGGCCCAGGAAAAGCAGATGGCCGGCAAATAACGCCAGTCAAAAAAAACAGGATGTCGCTAAGACATCCTGTTTTTTTACAAATTCATCTGATTGCGCTGGTCTGTCATATATTCTTCCATATAGCGGTGAAGGTTACGGTGTTCCTCCATCTCCAGCTCGGAGTCCTCGGCAAGCAATGCCGCCACCGCCTCCGATGCCGGTTGCAGCACATGTGCGTCCTG
>CAVCFM010000412.1:0-2002 GCA_963601305.1 bacterium
CCGCCGCTCCCCCTCACAGCCATATACCCGGTAAGTGATAGCATTGGAAGCCCGGTCTAATGTGGCAGCGCTCAAAATTCCGGACTGTTCCTTATAGGCAGCTCCCGTGCGCTGCACAATGCCCTTCATTTTTTCTGCCAGCAGATAGGAAATCGGCGGAAACAGCATACATAAGAGTGCCAGCCGCCAGTCATAAAACAGTAACATTCCGGCATAGGCCGCAAGCGCCACCCCGGTATCGAATATTTCTGTCGTGAACTTGCGCATTCCCTCCGCGCAGTCATCCACATCGAGGATTGCCTTCGTCATGACGTTGCCTGCGCCCTCTTCCTCCAGCTCTGCCCGGCTCTTGTGCACCAGACTGTCATACAGGATGCCCTTCATCCGCCGATTGACGTTGTTTGCAAAACGTCTCACATAAAAACGTTTGATATATCTGGAGCTTTGGACGATCGCGATCGCAGCCACATAGCTGATCACAAGCCTGCCCATATCCGAAAATACGGCTCTGCCGCCGAGGATATCCACCAGGCAGCCCGCCATCTTTCCCTCGAACCACGGTCCCGCAAGCAATCCCAGATTGTATATCAACCCGGAGATCGTCACGGCAAGAAGCACCGGCCACTCCATTTTAAAATATGAAAGGATGCGGTCCGCTTCAAACTTCCGCCGCTCCCTGCCGCCTTCCTTTTGCCTGCTCTGTTCACTCATCCGTCTCACCATCCTTTTCTTCCGTCCTGCCGGTCGTTGGTTCTGTCCTGTCGGTCGTCGCGTCACTGCATTTTTCTCCCTGCGCCACCAGCTTTGACACATCCACAAATCCTGCTCGGCGCTGTTCCTTCGACCTCCAGTACAACGTGTCCAACGTCTTACAGAACGCCTCCTTTTCCTCCGCCGGAAGTTCCGCAAGAAGCCACTCGTAGAACACGCTTTCAATATTTGCTTTGGAATTTTTGAGCTGCTCCGCTTTCTTCGTCGCATACAAAAGCTGGCTTCTACCGTCCTTCGGATTCGGCTCCCTGTAAAGGTACCCTTTATTTTCAAGACTCAAGACGCGTCTTGCCGCTGCACCCTTATCTATTTTTAACTGCTCTATGACCTCCGCCTGGGTGCAGCCCGGATGATGCCTTATAAAATGGATAAAATCAAATTCTGCCGTGCCGATCCCTTCCTCTTTCATCGTCAGGACCGTAAACTTGCTGACTTCCCGCGCTATTTTGGTTATTTTTCTTTCTGTCTCGTCCATAATTTACCTCTTATTTTCTCACTCTGCTCTGTAGGAAACATGTCATTTACCCTCTAATGTAACATGGCAGTTCCTATCGAGCAGCAAAAATAGATGTACTATCATCTAGTTAGATGATAGTACATCTATTTTTTTATGTCAATGGATTTTAAATCGACAAACCAGTGTGCTATAATGCAGATACATTGTTTTTACCCATATTCAAAAGGAGCACCCATCATGCAGATAAATATACGAAAAGCAACGTCTGGCGACCTTGACGCTGTAGCCAGAATATACGAACATATCCATACAGAAGAGGAATGTGGACGCGCCTGTATTGGGTGGCAGCGCGGTATCTACCCGGAGTGTTCCACCGCCGAGGCGGCATTATCACGGAACGATCTGTTCGTCGAGGAACTGGATGGCGAAATTGTCGGCACTGCCATATTAAATCAAGTACAGGTTGATATCTATGCAAATGCGCCCTGGCAATATGATGTGCCGGATGACCAGATCATGGTTATGCACACGCTTGTTATCGACCCACTGGCAAAGAAATGCGGTCTTGGACGTACATTTGCTGCATTTTACGAACAATACGCCTTAGACCATGGTTGTCAGTATCTGCGGATTGACACAAATGCCAGAAACACAAACGCACGTCACTTTTATCAGAAATTAGGCTACAAAGAAATTGCCATTCTGCCATGTACCTTCAATGGACTAGACGGCGTCAATCTGGTTTTGCTTGAGAAAAAATTGAACTGATAATTT
>CAVCFM010000413.1:0-2541 GCA_963601305.1 bacterium
ACCGGTAATCGCCGGTATAGCAGATACTGCCGTCCGGTGTCGTGATCAAAAATCCACTGGCTCCGATGACATCATGGTCGATCGGCAGAACTTTGACGCTGATGCTCGCAATTTTATTTTTTATACAGGTTGGAAGCAGTGAAGTGTCGGCGGCGGCTTACTGGCCGGAAGCACCGGAAACTGTGTCGCCTGCGGTGATATTGATGGAGCTTTCCACCGGGACAGTGCTCTATGAGAAAAACAGCACGGAGGCGCATTACCCGGCAAGTATTACGAAGATTATGACCACGCTCGTGGCTTTGGAGAATTCAGACCTCAATGAAGTCGTGACATTCTCAGACCGCGCCATCGATGAGACTTACGGTTCCGGAATTGCCAGGGATTACGGAGAGCAGATGACCATGGAACAGTGCCTGTACGCTGTGATGCTTGAGTCTGCAAATGAATGTGCATTTGCAGTGGCGGAGCATGTCGGCGGCACCATGGAAGACTTTGTGGACATGATGAACGCAAAGGCAAAGGAGCTGGGCTGCCAGAACACGCATTTTGCCAATCCAAACGGATTGCAGGATGAGAACCATTACACCTGTGCAGCGGATATGGCACTGATCGCGCAGGCTGCTTACGAGAATGAGACATTCCGGATTATTACCGGCACCAAGATATACACGATACCGCCGACCAACAAGCATCCCAATGAGGAGACGATCCTAAGAAACCATCACGATATGCTCTGCACCTATCACTCCGCAAACGCGAAGTACCTTTACGAGTATTGTGTGGGTGGCAAGACCGGATACACGGAGGCGGCAAACAGCACACTTGTGACCTATGCGGAAAAAGACGGCATGACGCTCGTCTGTGTCGTAATGGACGTGCAGTCGCCGGGACAGTTTCAGGATACGCTAAGCCTGTTCCAGTATGCGTTTGACAATTTCCAGTTATTTAATGTGGCAGACAATGAGACGAATTATGATACCTCGCAGGCGTTAGAGGTCGGAAGTCTGAACGAATACAAATCATTCGTAGAATTAGATGAGGATGCCAATATCGTGCTTCCTAAGACCGCGGAGTTTTCCGATGCGGTGTCACAGATTTCCTACAATGACGACGCGGGCAGCGTGGTGGGAACCATTTCTTATACCTACGGCGACCACGAGGTCGGCAAGGCAGACATTGTGCAGAATGGAATCGAAGTAGAGGGATTTGTGTTTGACAATCAGGAAAGCGCAACGGAGAGCAGCGAAGAATCATCGACGATCCACATCAATCCGATACTTATAGTGCTGATCATTCTGGCTGTCGCAATTCTGGCATTGCTGGTGTTCTTTGCAAAAAAGATTATCGACAACTACTATATCATCCGGCACAACATGGAAGTGCAAAAGAGCAGAAGAGACCAGTTCCGCGCAATAAACAAACATCAAAAAAGACGTAGAAGACGTAAATAATAAGTCGTAATATAAAATGAGACAGTATTTTAATTGAAATACTGTCTCATTTTGCACTTATGGACATTTTAAAATTGCCGACAAATTATCTGACAATTAAGCTGTTTAACAGGATTTCCAACTGGGAAGCGCTCTTCGTGTAGAACAGGATTCCGTTTGGCGTGGCATGCATGGTGACGTACTTGTCTGCAAAAAGCGGTGAGCCTGCGATCACGTGCATCAGATATGCAGTAACACTTTCCTCGGTCTGCAAAAAAAGCGGAACACATTCTTCCATGGAAACCACCGACGCATTTGCTTTTTCAAACAGATAGCGCAGTTCCTTTTCCTCGGCAAGCTGCTCAGAAGTCTTGCCCGGGATGAAATAGCCGTCGTCATCCTTCGGCATGTCGAGTGCTTTCACGGCGCGCTGTACCTGTTTGGTCAGGGCATCGGATGCCGGATAGAGCGACTCAAAATAGCTCATAAAGTCCGCGGCGCTGCGAAAATGCTCGTTTTTTCCTTTTTCTAACACTTCCGTCATCAAGATACGCTTGATAATTCCCTCGCATGCTTCGCGGGATGGATTTTTGCGAAGATTTGGTCTCTGATAGTCCATGGCAGTTCCTCCTGTAACCCTCTGATACAGACAATAAAATAGGCTGTCTGTTTCTAATTATAAGACACAAATAGGAAATTGACAAACAAAGATAGATATTCTATAGTTATGATAAGAAATAAGTACCACAAATATGTGCGAGGAGCGGAGAAAATATGTCAGATTCATATGCAGTAAATGAAAGAAGAGAATTGATTTTAGATCGTGTCAAAGAATTTATTTATCAGCATGGTGGAGTCGTGAAGAAAAGTCAGCTTAGTGAGCTTGGAATTGACTACCGTAGAATACTTGATTTTGTGGAAAAGGGAGATCTGGTGCGTATCAAAAACGGCTATTATGCGGTGCGCATCAGTGATTTCGAGGAGGAGGAACTGATCGCGCGGCTGTTCCCGGACTGTGTGCTGAACCTGGAATGTGGGTTGTACGCATACGGTTATCTGGAGAAAAAGCCATTCGGCTATCAGCTCTCTGTCGATAAAAACACTTCAAAAT
>CAVCFM010000414.1:0-4376 GCA_963601305.1 bacterium
GTATCACACATAAAACAAAATGGAAATGTATCACATTGGAAATATGTGTTATTATATATCTATCAATCGGCAATTGCGAAATGATGCTATATAAATGCTGCATGCGATACATGCACTTTAAGACTTCGGATGTTACATAATATTTTTTATAAAAACATGTAAATATCCTGTGCATTCCGCGCAGTGTGCTTTGCTGTGCCTCTGTGACGCTGCGAGAAATTCCCGGACGGATTTTTGCATTTCAAGGCTGTGTTCTTTTAGGCGTTCGACAGCCCGACGCGGGTGTCCGACGGGAGGCGACATGTATGTTGCATTCTCCGGCGAACACTCCGCTAGGGTTGCTCGAACCTCTAAAAAACAGCAGTCCATCACAAAATGCAAAAATTCATCCGATGGAATTTCCGCGGCGGGACAGTCAGCACAGCGAAGGATCTGCGCGGAAGCACAGGACATATACAGAACGTTATATAAGGAATATTATGTAATATCTCAGTTCTCTAATTGTATGAATTGCACACATAATTAGCACAACAAACCGTTTTGCAATTGCCCGGAAAAAATAACCGCTGACAGCGGTGGTTGTGCTTGTAAAAATTCCCGTTATCAAGTAAGATAGTAACGGCAATAAATTGCAAGATATAAGATAGAGGCAAGAAATGGATTATTATAGCAGGCAGATTAGCAAGTTAATACAGGAGCTGTCCGCGCTTCCGGGAATTGGCGCCAAATCCGCACAGCGTCTGGCATTTCACATTTTAAATATGCCGACGGAGCAGGTGGAGGAGTTGTCGGCGGCAATTGTGGATGCGAAGCACAACGTTCGTTACTGCAAGGAATGTTTTACGCTGACGGACGATGAGTTGTGCCCGATATGCAGTGATGCGGCAAGAAACCACAAGCAGATCATGGTGGTGGAGAATACCAGAGATCTGGCAGCGTACGAAAAAACTGCAAAATACGAAGGCGTTTATCATGTGCTGCACGGAGCTATCTCACCGATGCTCGGTATCGGTCCGAATGATATCAGACTCAAGGAGCTGATGCAGCGCTTGCAGCAGGATGTGGAGGAAGTGATCATTGCCACGAACTCCAGCCTGGAGGGAGAGACCACGGCTATGTATATCAGCAAATTGATCAAGCCCACAGGAATTAAGGTAACCCGTATCGCCAGCGGCGTGCCCGTAGGTGGCGATCTGGAATACATCGATGAAGTTACGCTCCTTCGAGCCCTCGAGGGAAGAACTGAACTATAAGAAAGGAAATTCAATCATGACAAATCTGGAACTTCAGCAAACAGCGAATGAAATCAGAAAAGGCATCGTGACATCCGTTCACAGTGCAAAAGCGGGACATCCGGGCGGTTCCCTCTCCGCAGCAGATATTTTTACCTATCTGTATTTTGAGGAGATGAACGTAGATCCGAAGAATCCGAAGATGGCAGACCGTGACCGCTTTGTATTGTCTAAGGGACACACCGCTCCGGGACTTTACGCTACCCTGGCGGAGAAGGGCTTTTTTCCGAAAGAGGACCTTGTGACACTGCGTCATACCGGCTCCTATCTGCAGGGACATCCGGATATGAAGCATATTCCGGGCGTTGATATGTCATCCGGTTCGCTGGGACAGGGACTGTCTGTGGCAGCAGGAATGGCGGCAGCAGGCAAGTTCGATAAAAAGGATTACCGTGTCTACGCACTTTGCGGAGATGGTGAGATCCAGGAGGGACAGATTTGGGAAGCAGCCATGTGGGCAGGATTCAAAAAACTGGACAACCTGGTTGTGATTGTCGACAATAATAACCTTCAGATTGACGGAAGTGTGGACGAAGTATGTTCCCCATACCCGATTGACAAAAAGTTTGAGGCATTTAACTTCCATACCATCAACATCAACGGCAATGATTTTGACGAGATCCGTGCAGCTTTCAAAGAGGCACGCGAGACCAAGGGTATGCCGACCGCTATCATTGCAAAAACCCTGAAGGGTAAGGGTGTTTCCTTCATGGAAAATGCAGTGGACTGGCACGGAAAAGCCCCGAACGATGAAGAGTACAAGATTGCAATGGAAGATTTGGAGAAAGTAGGTGAAGCATTATGCCAGAAGTAAAAAAGATCGCGACAAGAGAGAGCTACGGAAAGGCTTTAGTGGAAGTCGGAAGAGAACATGAAGATTTGATCGTGCTGGATGCAGATCTGGCGGGTGCTACCAAGACCGGTATTTTCAAAAAAGAATTTCCCGAGCGTCATTGGGATATCGGTATCGCAGAGGCAAATATGACCGGTATCGCGGCAGGACTTGCAACCTGCGGTAAGGTTCCATTTATCAGTTCCTTTGCAATGTTTGCAGCGGGAAGAAACTTTGAGCAGGTGCGCAACTCCATCGGTTATCCGCATCTGAATGTAAAAATAGGAGCGACCCATGCAGGTATCTCTGTAGGTGAGGACGGAGCAACTCACCAGTGCTTAGAGGATATCGCACTGATGCGCACGATCCCGGGAATGGTTGTCATCAACCCGGCAGACGACGTGGAGGCAAGAGCAGCAGTAAAGGCTGCATACGATCATGTGGGACCGGTATACCTTCGGTTTGGAAGACTGGCAGTGCCGGTATTTAACGACGAGGAGACCTACCAGTTTGAACTGGGCAAGGGTGTTGTACTCAAAGAGGGAAAAGACGTGTCTGTATTTGCGACAGGACTTTGTGTCAATGAGGCAAGAGAGGCAGAAAAACTGCTGGCAGTAGACGGAATTGACGCAGAGATTATCAATATCCATACCATCAAGCCGTTGGATGAGGAGCTGGTAATTGCATCTGCGACCAAGACAGGCAAGGTAGTGACCGTCGAGGAACATTCCGTGATCGGCGGACTCGGAAGTGCTGTTTGCGATGTGCTTTCCGAGAAGGCCCCGACAAAGGTGAAGAAAATTGGCGTCAACGACAGATTTGGCGAGTCAGGTCCGGCATTGGAGCTGCTTGCGAAATATCGTCTGGATGCACAGGGCATCTACGAGCAGGTAAAAGCGTTTGTAAAAGAAAATTAATTGTGCGAAGAGCATTGGGCGAGGTAGTGAGTGATCCTACCTCGCCCTTTTTGTCGAAATATTTTTGGGAAATGGAACACAATTTACCAAAAAATTTGAGTGGTCTGTGCTACTATCTCCTGGAAGGACAAGCAATGCGGGAAAAGAGCCCGCAGGCGCCGGAAAGGAGCATGTATGATAGAGATTATTCGGGAAGAAAGACAATGCGGTACAAATGAAAATGGCGGATTGCCGAAGGACATCAAACAGATGGGGAAACCGGACATTGGAGACCGTATTTATGTGGAAAATCAGGTCTATCAACGCATGCATCCCTATGAAAATCCGGAGGAAATGACGGCGTATGTGCTGCTGGGCCGTTTTGAAAATTATGCGGGAAAGCAGTGCGTGTTTGTGGAAGCTGCCATTTTGCTGGAGGAGATGGCGTTTGAAGGCGAGGTACCGCTGTGGAACGACCAGACCTGGGCGTACATATATAAGCAGTTAAAACATGAGTATGACAATATGGTTATCGTGGGCTGGGCGCTAGACATCAAGGGGCAGCTGCCCAATATGACGGCGCGGATGGAAGCCCTGCATCAGAGCCATTTTGGCGGGGCACATCAGGTATTGTTTTTGATGGACAGTCTGGAGCGGGAGGAGGCATTTTACTGCAACCGCAGCGGAAGGCTGTATCGAAGAGAAGGATTTTATGTCTATTACCGGAAGACGCGGGAGTGCGAGCAGACGCCGGAGCAGGAGACGGCAGCGGGCGGCGTGCGGGATATGACGGCGGATAATATGCAGGATATGACGGCAGGCGGCGTGCAGGAGGAAGATGTGTTTGCACGGGAACAGTTTTATGCGGATGACATGCAGGAAAATCCGGTAAAAAACAGGGGAAGCTACCGCGAACAGCTCTACGGCAAAAAAATAAAAGGCTGGGAAAATATTTCGGCGGGGGTGGAAAAACGTGCGGGAAATCTGCCGGGTACGGGAGGCTTGGGAAATGCATATACGGCTGTGCTGGCAGTGATCGTGTGTGCACTTGGAGCGACCGCTTTTTTTAACTATCAGAAGTTAGATGCCATGGAAGCGGCGATTGCCGGTATGAATGCCGGGCAGGTCGCGCAGACGGAACTGACAGAGGAGATAGAGACGACGGAAGTAACGGTGGAGACTGTGGCGGGGAATGTGTCAAAACAGGAAGTGACGGGTACCGAGGTGCAGTCGACGGAGACGGCATCAGACAGCCAGGATGCAGCGGGCATCAATGGGCAGAGCGCGGATACAGAAACGGTATCAGACGGCCAGGATGCGGCGGGCGCCAACGGGCAGAGCACGGATACAGAAGAG
>CAVCFM010000415.1:0-4496 GCA_963601305.1 bacterium
GCACCAGATACCGCCAGCTTATCTCTCTCTTGAATGATTATGGAGATATATTAGAACAAGCGGTAAGGACATATAGCGAGGAATGATTCACGATGGTAAAGCATCGGGTGAAAATGCCTATGATGAGCTAAGATTTTTTGGAATGGCGAACAGTAAAAACTATAGATTACAGGAGGATAATTCAGATGGAGAAAGTTACTGCTGGCAGAGATGCCATGAGCGAATTTGCACCCAAATTTGCGGAATTGAATGACGATATTTTATTTGGCGAGGTGTGGTCGAGGGAAGAACAGTTATCCCCAAGGGATCGCAGTTTGATTACCGTTTCTGCTCTGATGGCGAGCGGTATTTTGGATACCTCGCTTCTGCACCACATCCAGAGGGCGAAAGCAAACGGTGTTACGCAGGAAGAAATGGCGGAGGTGTTGACACAGCTTGCTTTTTATGCCGGATGGCCGAAAGCGTGGGCGGCGCTTCGAATGGCAAAAGAAGTTTACAATGAGTGATTGTGGAGATGTATTCTAACAAGCAATAAATTAAAATAGCGAGGAATGATGAAAATGAATAATTTTGTCTTTGAAAACGCAACAAAGGTGTATTTTGGAAAAGGCTGCGTCGGAGAGTATCTGAGCGGTCTGTTAAAGAATTATGGGGATACGGTCATGCTGGCTTATGGTGGCGGATCTATTAAGCGTAACGGCGTATATGACGAGGTGAACAGCATCCTGACCGCTGCGGGCAAAACGGTGGTGGAATTTTCAGGCATCATGTCCAATCCGACTTACGCTAAGGTACAAGAAGGGGCAAGGCTGGCACGGGAGAATCATGTTGACCTGATCCTCGCCGTGGGTGGAGGCTCAGTGTCCGACTGCTGCAAGATCGTGTCGGCCCAGGCCAAGTTGGAAGAGGACATCTGGGAGATGCAGACAGTCAAGCACATCTTCTCGACTGAGTTCATCCCGCTTAGCACCATTGTTACCGTATTCGGCACTGGTTCGGAGATGAACAGCGGAGCAGTCATTACACATGAGGAAAAGAAAATCAAGGGCGCACTGTTCGGCGCACAGGCAGATTTTGCCTTCCTCGATCCCATGTATTCCATGTCCGTCCCGTTCCCGCAGGTCATCTCTGGGGCTTTCGATACCCTGAGCCACGCCATGGAGACTTACTTCGGCAAACCGGAGGAAAACAATCTGTCCGACGACTTGGGTGAGGCTGTGATGCGCAACGTCATTCGCAATATCCGGGTGCTGTTGGCCGATCACGAGAATTATGATGCCAGAAGCGAATTGGCATGGGCGTCTGCCATGGCAGAAAACGGCATACTGAAGATTGGCAAGATTACCGATTTTCAGGCCCACCAGATGGAACACCAGCTTGGAGCCTACACCAACTGCAACCACGGCGCAGGGTTGGCGGTGATCCACCCGCCGCTGTACCGGCACATTTACAAGGACGGCGAGGAGCGGTTTGCCCGCTTTGCCCGGAACGTGTGGGGCATTGAACCGAAAACGACGACTGAGGAGACTGCTTTGGCCGGTGTGGAAGCGTTGGCGGATTTCATTAAGGAGATTGGGATGCCGACCAGTCTCACTGAACTGGGCATCCCCACCGATACCGACTTTCGGGCTGTTGCAGATTCCACCAACATTACTGCGGGTTGCTGCAAAAAGCTAACCCATGAGGAAATTTACAAAATTTTTCAGGAGTGTATTTGACATGAACATTTTATTTATCAACGGAAGCCCCAACAAAAACGGCAATACTGCTGCGCTGGCGGCGGAGCTGTTGAAGGGTAGGGACTATAAAACCATGAGCTTGACCAACTATACTATTGGTAGCTACGGACAGCAGTTTCCAGGCGACGATTTGGACGCAGTTATTGGAGCGATGGAGCAGGCGGATACCATCGTCATCGGTTCTCCTGTCTACTGGCACAACATCTGCGGCAGCGTCCGTAATGTGCTGGATCGCTTCTATGGTCGGGTGGAGGAAGGTGCGCTGGCCGGACGCAGACTGTACTTTGTGTTTCAGGGTGCCGCACCGGATAAGTGGATGTTGGAAGCTGGCGAGTACACGATGAAACGCTTTGCCGCCTTGTATGGCATGGTCTACGGCGGCATGGCAACTACCAGAAATGAAGCCGTCAAGCTGAGTAAGGAAGTGTGAGATGCAGTATCTTACATTGGACACTGATCTGATTGTTTCTGCCAAACGAAAAAGAGAGGTGGAAATGGTTCTCTCAGTGTACGAGCAAAAGTAAAAATTACATCATAACAGGAGGAAAAACAACATGAAACATAGATTTGCCGCTCCGCTATTGGCAGGTGCCATGACCTTGTTCCTAACTGCCTGTGGCAATAGTCAGCAGCAACAGAATATGGAACTTTCTACTTCTGAGCTGTCCAGCGAAGCAGCCTTGGAGCTTGAGACTTCGGAGGAAACGACCGCTATATCGTCTGACACAGGGGTAGAAGAAACAGAAAGCTCCGGTGGAAAAACACTGGTTGTCTACTATTCTGCTACGGGAAATACGGAAACTGTTGCAAAGGTCATTGCAGATGCAACAGGAGCAGATTTATTTGAACTGGAACCCGTGGAGCCGTACAGTAACGATGATCTGGACTGGACAAACGATGATAGCCGTGTAAACAGAGAGCATAAAAATGAGTCTGAACAGGTTGTGGAGCTTGTAGCCTCAACCGTTGATAATTGGACTGAATACGACACGGTATTCATTGGTTATCCGATCTGGTGGGGAAATGCGGCATGGCCGGTCAATGGCTTTATTGAAACCAATGATTTTACTGGCAAGACCGTGATTCCATTCTGCACTTCTTCAAGTTCTGAATTAGGTGAAAGCGGTGAATTATTGGAAAAAATGGCCGGAACCGGAGACTGGCAGGAAGGACAGCGTTTTCGTTCGAGTGCTTCTGAGGATGATGTGAGAGCCTGGGTGGAGGGGTTAGGTTTCTGATCTCCGAACAATAAAAGGCAAAAGAAACGACATGGAAAAAGCAATAGACATGACACAGGGGAAACCGTGGAAGCTGCTGCTGTGGTTCTCCTTTCCGATCCTGATCGGTTATTTATTCCAACAGGTCTACACATTGGCAGACAGAGTGATCGTGGGACAATTTGTGGGAGCAGACGCTTTTTCGGCAGTAGGCTCTACAACAGCGATTATGTCTATGTTTATGTCTGTGTGTATGGGCGCTTCTAACGGGGCTGGCGTTGTAGTGGCACAATATCACGGAGCAGGAGACAAGAAAAATACTGCGGCAGCGATTGCCAACGGTGTATATATCAATCTAGCTGTTACCGCCGTAATGACCGTGATTGCGCTTTTAACTACAAGATCAATTCTCCGACTGTTAAATACGCCCGATTCTCTGATGGAAGATGCGGCTTCCTATATGCTGATTTATATGGGCGGGTTAATTGCTGTGACGGCATATTATGTTCCATTCTCCATTTTGCAGGCTCTTGGAGATTCTAAAACGCCGTTAATCTTTTTGATTTTTTGCAGCGTCCTAAATATTGTACTTGATATTGTTTTTGTGGTTCAGCTTGGAATGGGCGTGAATGGAGCGGCGATTGCAACGGTTCTTGCGCAGCTTATTGCGGCAGTCTGCTGTATTACTTATACATTTCGTAAAGTACCGGTAGTGAGGGCAGCGGTCAAAAATGCAAGGCCAAATAAAAGTCTGATGGTAAAAATCGTCAAAGTCAGTTTGCCAGCCGGATTGCAGTATTCCCTTGTATATTTGTCAAGCATTGTGCTTCAACGCGTGGTGAATGGGTTTGGCTCGGATGTAATCGGTGCGTTCACGGCTACCACATAGATGGAGATTTTAGTGGAACAGGTTTATACATCCCTCGGTGCCGCAATGATGACCTATACGGGGCAAAATATAGGGACCGGAAAAGTAAAGCGAGTTAGCGAAGGGCTGCAAGCAGCACTGGTTGTCAGTACAATCGTGTCTGTTGCGGTAGCTGTGGTATTCTGGTTTTTCGGACATCCGATTATGGGTATTTTTGTAAATAACGATACTATGATTTCCATTGCTGCAACGGGTATACGGATCACATCTTCCTTTTTTATCGCATTAGGGGCTGTGCAGATTCTGCGCTTCTTACTGAGCGGTGCGGGTGATGCGGGGTTTACGCTGGTAAATGGCATCGTGGAAATTGCTGTTCGTATTACGCTGGTCTTCCTGCTTACGGGGGAGGCTGTTTTGGGCAAATGGGGAATTTGGTTCACGACCGGCTTTACGTGGTTGGCGACTGCGCTGTTTGCTTTGTGGAGATATAAAGGCGGAAAATGGAAATCAAAATCCCTGACGGAAAATGGAAATGGAGGAATTTGATTATGGAAACGGTTATGTTGAATAATGGCGTGAAAATGCCGCTGGTAGGTTTTGGCGTTTTTCAGATTGAAGATGCCGATGAATGTGAACGCTGCGTTCTGGATGCGCTGGATGCAGGGTACCGTC
>CAVCFM010000415.1:4506-6941 GCA_963601305.1 bacterium
GGAAAATGGAAATCAAAATCCCTGACGGAAAATTAAAATGGAGGTGTGATATGGTTACAAACAAACTTGGCTTCGGACTGATGCGTCTGCCGCTGTGCAGTGCAGAACAGACAGACATTGACATGGAACAGTTCAAGAAAATGGTTGACCTGTTTCTGGAACGTGGATTCACTTATTTTGACACATCCTATGTTTATCACAATGGCGAATCTGAAAATGCTATCCGAAAAGCATTGACAGAACGGCATGACAGAAATGCCTATCAACTGGCATCGAAATTTCCAACCTTTCTGAATATTCAAGATGGAGATAAAATAGAGGCCGTTTTTCAGGAGCAGCTTGATAAATGCGGCGTAACCTATTTTGACTATTATTTGCTGCATAGTTTGAAGCGGGATGCTGTAAAACAGGCAGAAGCAACCGGATTGTTTCAGCGTGCAAAGCTATGGAAAGCGAACGGAAAAATTCTTCACCTTGGTCTTTCATGGCATGACAGTGCAGCCGAATTGGATAAGGTTCTTGCGGATCACCCGGAGATTGAATTTGTGCAGATCGTTATCAATTACTATGATTGGGAAGAACCGATTATTCAAAGCAAGGCATGTTATGAGGTCATTCGCCAGCATGGGTGTGAGGTGATTGCCATGGAGCCGGTCAAAGGCGGTATGCTGGCAGAAGTTCCGGAAGCGGCTGAGGAAAGAATGAAACAGCTACACCCGGAGTTATCCCCTGCGGCATGGGCGCTCAGATTTGCCGCAAATCTGGACGGCATGATTACCGTTCTGAGTGGAATGTCCACGTTGGAGCAGGTGGAAGATAATACGGCCAGTATGCAGGCATTTTCACCGCTTGACGAAAAAGAGAGGGCTGCATATACCGTTGCTGTCGAAGAATATCGGAGAAATTGGAAAATCCAGTGTTCTGACTGGGAAAAAATGGATGCTGCCGCGCCAAATCATGTTCCGATTTCTGCAATTATCCGCTTATATAATAGCTGCCTATTGCAGCCGAATCCTGCCTTTACTGCGGACTTGAACTATTATTATCTGTTTAAGGACAACTATGGTTGTGATGATTTTGAAAGCTGGGATTATGCTTCGTGTACGGATGCTCTGAGTGGTGAACTTGATGTAAATGCAGCAATGAAGGAAGCAACGGATTTTCTGTTGAAATATAGTTTTAAGTAAAGGGGCGTGCTATGAGAGAAGCGGTTACTGTTGATAGTGCGTCCAGAGAATTTGACGGGATTCGTGCCGAGATTTATAAGGCGCAGAAAATTTGTCTGCTGCCTAACACGGAAGAGCTGTCACAAAGGATGTGTCGGACAACTGCATTGTTGGTGGGAATCCGGCAAATATCATAAAACACATAAACAAATAACAGGAGGAAATTTGACTATGGAAACAGTTACTTTGAATAATGGTGTAAAAATGCCGCTGATAGGTTTTGGCGTTTTTCAGATTGAGGATGCAGATGAATGCGAACGCTGCGTTCTGGATGCGCTGGATGCAGGGTATCGTCTGATTGATACGGCTCAGGCTTATTACAACGAGGAAGCTGTGGGACGTGCTTTGCAGAAAACAACAGTTCCGCGTGAAGATATCTTCTTGACTACAAAAGTATGGGTGACGGAGTTTGGCTATGAAAAGGCAAAAGCTTCTGTTCTGGAATCTATGCGGAGATTGCAGGTGGACTACCTTGATCTGGTTTTGATCCATCAATGTCTATCGGACTACTATGGAGCTTACCATGCGTTGGAGGATTTGTATACAGAGGGGAAAATACGTGCTATTGGTATTTCAAATTTCTCTGCAGAAAGAATGGCGGATATTGCGACCTTTAACAAGGTTGTTCCTGCGGTTAATCAGGTGGAGACTCATCTGTTTTGGCAGCAGCACGAGCTCCACAAATGGATGGAAAAATACAATATTCAGCATGAAGCGTGGGGGCCGCTGGCACAGCATCGGATTAAGGAGATTATTGACAATCCGGTAGTAAAGGAAATTGCGGCAAAGTACGGAAAAACACCGACACAGGTAGCTTTGCGCTTCTCGGTACAGAGAGGAATTGTTGTCATACCCAAAACCACCAGCAAAGAGCGTATGAAGGAGAATCTGGACGTGTTTAATTTTTCTCTGAACGATGAGGAAATTGAAAAACTGAAAGCGATTGATGAGGATAAATCTCTTTGGTGTGCTTATGATGATCCGATGATTGTGGAGTATGCGATGTCTTAGTCATATAGAAAAAGCTAGAGAGGGGGGAGAAAATGGTACGCATAGCAGTTGTAGAGGATGAAGAATTGTATACGAAACAGATGCTAGAATACTTGGAACGTTATCAAGAAGAACGTGCATTAAATATCAAAATTACGTGTGCAGCAAATAAGACCAATACCATTAGACACGCATATTACCGAGAATATCGTGAACTGC
>CAVCFM010000416.1:0-3556 GCA_963601305.1 bacterium
CACGGTGGTGTGAGAGGTCGGGAAAATTTATTTAATTTTCCCTCCTACTCGATTGGGTCAAGCATTTTTGTGAGAAGGAAACAAAAAAGTTTTATCAAAAACATAATATATGATAAGATAGGGGGGACAGTAAGAGGAAGAGTCAGGAGTTGAGAGATACCCTGGCGCAGGAGGTTACGATGTTTATACAACCGGATAATACCTATAATGATATCAGAGATAAATCGCTGCAGCAGTGGCTCGATGAGATGGAGCATCACGAGGATGTCGCAGTCAGATGCGGTGTGAAGCTGACCCGCGATTACATTCAGTACCTCAAGGATGAGAATGAGCGGCTTAAGGCGGAGAATGAGCTGAAAAACAGCTATCTGAAGAAGATGAGGGAAAAACTATGACAACGAGAGAAGAGGCGCTGGCATACGGGCTTTCGTTCCCGGATACCTACCAGCAGGCGCCGTTTCACGACCCGAACTGGCAGCTTGTCCGGGTAAAAGGCAGCAAAAAGGCATTTCTCTGGACCTATGAGAGAGATGGATTTATCAATCTGAATGTCAAGGCGGACCCGCAGTGGCGTGACTTCTGGCGGGATGCATACGCGGCTGTGATCCCGGGGTATCATCAGAACAAGGAACACTGGAATACGGTTATCTTAGACGGAACGATCCCGGATGAAGACATCAGGCGGATGATCGCTGAGAGCTACGACCTCGTGACAGACAGTCCGACGAAGCGTATTTATGAGGCGGTGAAAAAAATTCCGAAGGGCAGAGTCGCGACGTACAGCCAGGTGGCAGAGCTGGCAGGCAACAAAAAAATGGCGAGGGCGGTCGGCAATGCACTTCACAGGAACCCCGACCCGGAGCATATCCCGTGTTTCCGCGTGGTAAATGCAAAGGGCGAGCTGTCGGGAGAATTCGCCTTCGGCAAGGCAGATGCGCAGGCAAAACTGCTGATTGCGGACGGTGTGGAGGTCGTGGATGGAAAAGTCGACCTGACGAAATATCAGATGAAAACAGGAGAAGGAGTTGACGTATGAAACGTGAATCATTTAAGTCCCGTCTGGGATTTTTGCTGGTGAGTGCAGGGTGCGCCATCGGTATCGGAAATGTCTGGAGATTTCCATATGTGGCAGGAGAGAACGGCGGCGGTCTGTTCGTACTGCTGTATCTGGTCTTCCTTGTGGCGATGGGACTTCCGGTGCTGACGATGGAGCTGGCAGTCGGGCGTGCAAGCCGAAAAAGCGCCGTGCAGGGATATCAGGCATTAGAGAAGCCGGGAAGCAAGTGGCACATCCATGGATGGGTTGCGATGTTTGGCTGCTACATGCTGATGATGTACTACACGACCGTATCCGGCTGGATGGTCGCATATTTCTATAAATTTTTATCCGGCGAGTTCCAGATGGGAATGGATGCCACGGCAACCGGTGATGTGTTTGGCAGTCTGCTGGCAAGCCCGAAGCAGATGAGCTTCTGGATGATCTTGACGGTGGTCTTAGGATTTCTGGTATGCAGCAGAGGATTGCAGAATGGACTGGAAAAAATCAGTAAAGTCATGATGAGCGCGCTGCTGATTTTGATCGTGGTTCTGGCAGTGCACAGCTTTACACTGTCCGGCGCAGGGGAGGGAATCCGTTTTTACCTTGTTCCGAGTCTGGATACCGTGCGGGAGGTAGGAATCGGAAGTGTGATTTCCGCGGCGATGAACCAGGCATTTTTTACATTGAGTCTGGGTGTGGCTGCGATGGAGATTTTCGGCAGCTATATGAGCAAGGACAATACACTGGCAGGCGAGGGCGTGCGGATCTGCGCGCTGGATACCTTCGTGGCAATTATGTCGGGACTGATCATATTCCCGGCGTGCTTCAGCTACGGCGTGGAAGTCGGCGCAGGCCCCAAGCTGATCTTTATCACGCTGCCAAATGTATTCGTGAATATGGAGGGCGGCCGCATCTGGGGCTCCCTGTTTTTCCTGTTCATGACATTTGCAAGCTTTTCCACGATTATCGCGGTGTTTGAGAACATCATGTCCTTTTGCATGGATATGTTCGGTTGGAGCCGCGGAAAGGCAGCGCTTATCAACTGTGTGATCATTCTGGTTGCGAGCATGCCGTGTGTGCTGGGCTACAACGTGTGGAGCGACCTGCATCTGATCGGCGGGCGTGATGTGTTAGACAGTGAGGACTTCATTGTAAGTAATCTGCTGCTCCCGATTGGCTCCCTGGTGTATCTGCTGTTCTGCGTCACCAAGTGGGGCTGGGGATTTGATTCCTATCTTGAGGAGGCAAATACCGGAGCCGGTTTAAAAATAGCAAAATGGCTGAAACCGTATTTTAAATTTGTACTGCCAATCTTAATTCTGATCATTCTGGTGCAGGGATTAGTCGGCTAAATGTGAGCTGTTAACGGCTCAGGGCTTGATCGGCCAGCTCGAGATAGTGCATGGCGTTATTCCGGTTGGATGTGATCTCCTCCTCGGTGATCTGCCGCACGACTTTGGCAGGATTGCCGAAGGCGATGGAATTATCCGGAATAACGGTCTTGCCGGTCACGAGAGAACCGGCGCCGATGATACAGTTTTTACCGACAACAGCTCCGTTTAACAGGATACTTCCCATTCCGATAATGGTGTTATCCCCTACCGAGCAGCCGTGAACGACGGCGTTATGCCCGATGGATACATCTGCCCCGACTGAAATGGAATATCCATCACCGGTGTGCAGGGTACAGTTGTCCTGCACATTGGTGTTATCTCCGATGACAATGCTTCCTGTGTCCCCGCGGACCACGGCATTGTACCAGATCCCTACATTCTTTCCCAGGGTGACATCCCCTATAACATGCGCTCCCGGCGCGATAAAAATATGATTGTCCATATGATAACTCCTGACTGAAAAGTGGTTTGCTATGATTATCCCCATTATAGGAGCGAAAAAAACGCAGGTCAAGCCATCAGTTACCGGAAAGTAACCATGTAACCTATTTGTGCGTAATTGAACAACCACAGGATTCCTGCTAAGATGATTTTGTAAAAAAAGAACGCAAGACAAAGGAACAGGGGTGCTTTTTATGATAAAAAAAGATAACAGTGAAAAAATAGAACAGTTACAGCGCGCAATAGATATGGCGGACTGCATTATTATCGGTGCAGGAGCCGGGCTTTCCACAGGAGCCGGATTTACTTATACCGGGGAGCGGTTTGAAACTTATTTTTCGGATTTTGCAAAAAAATATGGATTTGGCGATATGTACAGCGGAGGATTTTATCCTTATCAGACGTTAGAGGAACACTGGGCATACTGGAGCCGGTACATTTATGTCAATCGATATCAGAATCCGCCGAAAAACACCTATGAAAAAATATTTGATATCGTCCGCGACAAAGATTACTTTGTCCTGACCACCAATGTGGACCATTGTTTTCAGAAAGCGGGCTTTGACAAGCACCGGCTATTTTATACCCAGGGGGATTACGGGCTGTTCCAGTGCAGCGAGCCGTGCCACGAGGCAACTTATGACAATGAGATCCAGATACAAAAAATGTTGGAATCCCAGGG
>CAVCFM010000417.1:0-1442 GCA_963601305.1 bacterium
GTAACAAGGAGGGGAAGGATATGTCAGAATTTTATCATGCAATCCCACTGAGGGAAAATGTGTACCGTATCACGAGTGTGGAAAATGTATTTTGTGAACTGTTGGTAGGGGAAGAAAAGGCGATGCTTATAGATACCGGATATGGATTCGGAGACCTGAAAGGTTTTGTGAGAAAGATTACGGACAAGCCGTTAATCATCGCAAATACACACGGTCATGTCGACCATACATCCGGCAACTGCCAGTTTGAGGAGCAGGTGTATCTGTCAGAGGCGGACACCGGGCTTTGTGAGCGGCACAATACGCCGGAAATGCGCAGACAGTCGGCAAAGCTGGCAGAGCATACGATGGACTGGGCAACCGGAAAAGAATTATACGGGCTGCCGGAAGATTTTGACCGGGCAGTATATGAGCGAGGCGGAACCGGAAATATCGTGCCGCTCACCGAGGGGATGACATTTGACCTCGGCGGCATCACGATTGAGGCTGTGGCAACGCCGGGACACACCAGGGGCGGTATGTCATTCCATTATAAGGAAGAGAACTGGCTGTATGCAGGGGATGCAGCAAATATGTTTTTGTGGCTGTTTGACGGGGATGCCACCGACCGTGCGACACACATCGCAACGATGGACAAGATCCTTGCCCTTGCACCGAAAAAAGTATTTGGCGGTCATGCCCCGCAGCCGATGATCATGGAAGATATCAAGCGGTTCCGCAAGGTGGCAGAGGAAGCCGATTTTGCCAAAGGTGTTCCGTTTGAGTCGCCGCTTGCGCCGGATTCTACGGAGATACGGATTTGCACGCTGGATGGTTTTACCATGGCAGATATGGGAAAACCGGGATTTGCAGCGATCGTGATTGACAAAAACAGATAGAATGACCGCGCAGGCGGCAGCAGAAAGAAAGCACAAACTTGAGATGCCCCAAGAAGCGGGCAGGAATGAGGAACAACATGGAATTATATGACGTAAAAATAAACGGGATCACTAATCCGGTCGGGTTCTCTTTCCCGCGGGTAAAATGCGCCTGGAAAGTGCGTGGCACAGCAGATACCAGGGCGGCGCGTGTGAAGATTACGGTGGCAGAGGACGCGGCAATGGAGCATCCGGTAAAAGAATTAGAGGGGGAAGCGCTCCCTTCGATCGGAACCGAATTAAAGCTCGACGTAAAGCCGCGCACCAGATATTATGTCACGGTTGAGGTCTGGGGCAATGGCGGTGATCACGGAAAAAGTGATGTGTGCTTTTTTGAGACCGGCAAGATGGACGAGCCGTGGGAGGCAGATTTTATCGGCACACAGGAAGAAGAGGACACGGTGCATCCGGTTTTTGCAAAATCGTTTCGGGTACGGGAAAAGGTAAGCCGTGCGCGCATTTATGTGACCGGACTTGGGCTCTACGAGGCATACCTGAATGGCGGCAAGATCGGAAATGATTATC
>CAVCFM010000417.1:1452-4177 GCA_963601305.1 bacterium
CTCGGAGGATAATACGTTATCGATCCTTACCGGAAATGGATGGTATAAGGGCAGACTCGGCTATGACGGGGATGTGGCGGTATATGGAAACCGGTTTGGAGCCATTGCAGAGTTGCATATTGACTATGAAAACGGATCGCACGAGGTCGTAAAGACGGATGACAGCTGGAAATATTGCATGAGCGCCATTTTGTCCAGTGACATCTATGACGGGGAATGGATCGACGCCCTGCGCGGCGCAGCAGAGCAGGATTCCTGGAAGGCGGCTGTCATCCAGCCGTTTGATAAGGCAAAATTGACTGAGCGCTATTCCATTCCGGTTGTGGTAAAACGGGACGTTCCGGTAGCGGAAATCCTGCACACACCGGCAGGCGAGACGGTTCTTGATATGGGGCAGAATTTTGCCGGGTATCTGACGTTTTATTCACGCCTTGCGGCGGGGACAAAAGTGGAGCTCCAGTACGGTGAGATTTTGCAGCAGGGCAATTTTTACCGGGACAACTACCGCACCGCAAAGGCGAAGTTTACCTATATTTCTGATGGAACAGAGGGATGGGTACGCCCGCACTTTACGTTCTACGGATTCCGTTATGTAAAGATAACAGGCTGGGAAGGCGAACTTCGCAGAGAGGATTTCGTCGGAAAAGCAGTGTACTCTGACCTGGAGGAGACGGTTTCCTTTGAGAACTCGCATAAAAAATTGAACCGCCTGTATCAAAATGCGCTCTGGGGACAGCGTTCGAACTTTTTGGATATGCCGACGGACTGCCCGCAGAGGGATGAGCGGTTAGGCTGGACGGGAGACGCGCAGGTATTCTCGCCGACGGCATCGTTCCAGATGGACACGCGGGCATTTTACCGGAAGTTTTTATACGATTTACACATAGACCAGATGGAGCATGAGGGCGCGGTTGCCAACTTTATCCCGAACCTTGCAAATCTGCCGGGCGGCAGCAGAGTGTGGGGCGATGTGGCGACGTTTGTGCCCATGACGCTGTATGACTACTACGGGGACTTAGATGAGCTGGCGGACTATTATCCGATGATGCGTGACTGGGTGGAGTTCATCATCCGGGGCGATATGGCAAACGGCGGACATGACTTGTGGGATTTTGGCTTCCATTTCGGAGACTGGCTGGCGCAGGACGGCATCACACCCCAGAGCGTGAAGGGTGGAACCGATGATTTTTATCTGGCATCCATGTACTATTATGCATCGGTGAAAAAGGTGGCGCGTGCAGCGCGCCTGCTGGGAAAAACAGACGACGAAACCCGCTATGAGGCGAAGGCGGCAAAGATCCGCACGGCAATCTTAAAAGAATATTTTTCCGAGAACGGCAGGCTTACAATCGATACCCAGACCGGATATCTCCTCGCGCTAAAGTTTGGTGTCTATGTCGATAAAAAGAGAGTTATCGACGGACTGAAGCTCCGGTTAAAAAAAGACTGCTACAAGATCAAGGGCGGTTTTGTCGGCGCCACGATGATGTGTCAGGTCATGGCGGCAAACGGCATGGAGGACATGGCGTACTATATTCTGTTTCAGGAGGGCTTCCCGGGCTGGATGCACTGCATCAATCTGGGGGCGACGACCATCTGGGAGCGTTGGAATTCAGTACTGGATGACGGCAGTATCAGCGGCACGGGAATGAATTCCCTCAACCACTATTCCTACGGTTCTGTCATGGAATTTGTGTACCGTTACATTGCAGGCGTCAATGAGCTTGCACCGGGCTTTACAAAGGTGCGCATTGCACCGCAGATCAACCACAGGCTGCAGGCGGTAAAATTCGCCTATGAGTCCGTCAGTGGCAGATATGTATCGAACTGGAAAGTAAATGCGGACAGTACCGTCACGGTTCATGTGGAGGTGCCGTTTGGCTGTGAGGCAGTGCTTGTTCTGCCGGGAACCGGCGGGGAAGAGATTACGCTTGCCGCGGGTATTTTTGAGAGGACATACCAGCCGGACTGCAATTACCGTCAGAAGTACACGATGGAATCCCGCCTGGAAGAAATGGCAGAGGACGAGGCGGCATTGCAGATATTAAAAGAGGATATGCCACTTGCGTATGGCATGATAGAGAGCCGGGACGGAGAGAATCTTGGCATGAGTCTGAATGAACTGCAGACCATGTTTTTCATGGGATTTAATCCGGCGATGGTACAAAAAGCGGCGGCGCGGCTGTGCGCGCTTACGGTTGACAGCGAGTAAAATATATGTAATACTATAAATGTCGGGCACGTTCTGTTGCCCGGCATATTTCAAATCTAACAATCGCCCGGGTCGGGCTAATTTCCAGAATGAGATATAGTTTTATCAAGGATGATTCTGTAGGAGGGCTATGGTTTTTACAAAAGCAAATACCAATCTGTCGCAGACGCTTAACGGGATAGATATGGAAAAATTAAAACGTGATGACTACGCAAAGTGTATTCTTGCGGATCCGCAGGTGCTCGCAAATATTGTGAAAACAATTGTGCCGGAATTTCACGACTACTCTATACCGGAGATTATGTCGTGTATTGGACAGACAGTTGTTTCCCTGACAGTTCCTGAGCAGCTTTGCATTAAACTGCAAAGTGAGGGAACGGAAGATGTTACGGAGAAAGATGGAAAAATAGTTTACGACATCCGCTTTTCAGTGTATGATAAGGATGAGGCATATAAGATTCTGATAAATGTAGAGGCGCAGAAGAGCACAAGTGTATCCAGGCTGAAATACCA
>CAVCFM010000418.1:0-3464 GCA_963601305.1 bacterium
ACCTGGATCCGTCTGGCTGCCCGGATGAGGATGCGCATGTTGTCGGTTTCCCCGGTGCCGATGTAAATGTCGCCGGTAACGGCAGTGTTGCACGGGCGGACTTCCCGCTCGGTTTTGTTAACAAGGTCAATGATTTCTTCAGCGCGCTTGCGAAGAAGCATGCCTTCCTCAGTCAAAGTGACCCTCCGGTTGCCGCGGATGAGAAGCTTGGTGCCCAATTCCTCCTCCAGATCTTTGAGCTGGCGGGAGAGGGTCGGCTGGGTCAGATGCAGAAATTCTGCCGCACCTGAGATGCTCTGTTCCCTTGCCACAGCCAGAAAATATTGTAATACACGGATCTCCATAGTAAAAACCTCCCTGTTAAAAGGAATACGCCTATATCCCCAGTTTAATCAAAAGTAGTATGCCTGTCAAGCATGGGAGCAAATGTCATATAAGCATTTGCTATTTGAATAAAAGATGTTACAATAGTACAGGTGAAAAAGGAGGGAAAAGAAACGAATGATAAGTGAAAGAGTATGGGAGATTCTGGCGGATTCCTTTCTTAAGATTTTAATTCCCGGTCTCACAATGACAATTCCCCTCACGGCAATTTCGTTTACACTTGCGTTGTTGATCGCAGTGGTAGTGGCGCTTGTGCAGTTTGCAGATATCAGGGTGTTAAAACAGATTGCGCGGTTTTATGTGTGGGTGGTTCGCGGAACACCACTTCTGGTACAGCTTTTTATTGTATTTTACGGTTTGCCGGGCATTGGCCTCGTGTTGGACCCGTTTCCGGCGGCGGTGATCGTATTTTCTTTAAATGAAGGCGCATATGCGGCGGAGACGATCCGTGCGGCGCTTGAGGCAGTGCCGAAGGGGCAGATTGAAGCGGGATACTGCGTGGGTATGTCCTACTTACAGATCATGCGGCGCATTGTGCTGCCACAGGCACTTCGGACGGCATTCCCGCCGTTGTCGAATTCTCTGATCGGAATGGTCAAAGACACCTCGCTTGCGGCGAATATTACGGTGGCGGAGATGTTCATGGCAACCCAGCGTATTGTGGCAAGAACCTATGAACCACTGGCATTGTACTGCGAAGTAGGACTTATCTATCTGCTGTTCTCGACGGTGTTGACGAAGCTGCAGCGTGTCGGAGAAAAGCGCTTAGGTGCATACGAGAAACAGGGAGGTTCAAATGCTTAAGATAACAGATATTCATAAGAAATTTGGCGACCTTGAAGTCTTAAAGGGTGTCGACATTGAGGTGCAAAAGGGCGAGGTTGTGGCAATCTTAGGACCATCCGGCTCGGGTAAGACGACGTTACTGCGCTGCATGAATTTTTTGGAAAAAGCGGATGCGGGGCAACTTACCTTCGACGGGGAGCAGTTTTCGCTGCCGCATATCTCCAGAAAAAATGTGGCACATCTGCGAAAAAAGACCGCCTTTGTATTTCAGAATTATAATCTTTTCCGCAATAAGACAGCCCTGCAAAATGTCACAGAGGGGCTGATCGTGGCACGGAAAATGCCAAAAAAAGAAGCGGAGGAGATCGGCAGGCGGGCACTGGACAAGGTCGGGATGTCGGAGCGTTATGATTATTATCCGAACCAGCTTTCCGGCGGACAGCAGCAGCGTGTCGCGATTGCAAGGGCACTTGCAACAGACCCGGAGATCATCTATTTTGATGAGCCGACCTCGGCGTTAGACCCGGAGCTTACCGGTGAGGTGTTGGCTGTCATGCGCCAGCTGGCGGAAGATGGCATGACCATGCTTGTGGTGACCCATGAGATGAATTTTGCGCGCAACGTGTCTTCCAGAGTCATTTTTATGGAAAATGGCGAGATCGTGGAGCAGGGAACTGCAAAGCAGATGTTCGAGGAGCCGAAGATGGCGCGCACAAGAGAATTTTTAGGAACCAATATTGTACAGGAATAAAGGAGAGTACCAATGAAAAAGAAAATGATCGCAGTTTTATTAATGAGCAGTATGACAATCGCAACCGTGCTTGCGGGATGCGGAAGCACAGAGAATACAGATTCCACAGCAGACGTAGCTGATAACAGTGCCGCAGCTGGTCAGGTTGAGGCGACAGAAGATGCGCAGGGCGAGGATCTGCTGGCACAGATCCAGGAGAAAGGCGAGATCGTAGTTGCCATGGAGGGAACCTGGGCGCCGTGGACGTATCATGATGAGAATGACAACCTGGTAGGATACGATGTGGAAGTGGCAGAGCACATCGCTGAAAAGCTTGGCGTTACCGCAAACTTCGTCGAGTGTGAGTGGGACGGAATTTTTGCCGGGATTGATGCAAAGCGTTATGACATCGCAGTGAACGGTGTGGAAGTCACCGACGAGCGCGCAGCCAAATATGATTTTTCTGATCCGTACGCATACATCCGCACAGCCATTATCGTAAAAGGGGACAATGACGATATCAAGAGTTTTGAGGATCTGGACGGTAAGACAACTGCCAATACACTGACAAGTACTTATGCAGAACTTGCTGAGAGCTATGGCGCAACCACAACAGGTGTGGATGACCTCAACCAGACATTTGAGCTGTTACTGGCAGGTCGTGTGGATGCAACGTTAAATGCGGAGGTATCTTTCTATGATTATCAGAAAGAGCATCCGGATGCAGATATCAAGATCGCAGCACTGACCGAGGATGCATCTCATGTATGTATCCCGATGCGAAAAGGTGCCGAGACTGAGACACTTCGCGCAGCGATCAACGAGGCAATTGCAGAGTTATCCGATGAGGGTGTTTTGACAGAGCTTTCCAATAAGTACTTCGGTGCAGATATTTCACAGAATGAGTAGGGCGGTAAAAAGTTCCGGCAGGATGAGCCGGGAAGAGCGCGAGGTTTTAAAAAGCCTGATCGTCCTGTCAGTTCCTACGATCATTGAGCAGATCTTATCAACGCTGTTACAATACGTGGACACTGCCATGGTTGGACGGCTGGGGGAGAGCGCCACTGCATCGGTCAGCGTGACCACAACAGTCACCTGGCTGGTGAACGGCTTCCCGCAGGCAATCGGTGTCGGCGTGCTTGCCATGATCGCAAAAGCGGTGGGAAGCGGTGATAAAAAGCAGGTGGAGCGCATCTCCGGTCAGGCGCTGCTTCTTACCGTGCTCTGCGGTGTGATTGTCGGTGGGATCTCGATGCTCCTCGCACCGTTTATCCCGGTGTGGATGGGAGCAGATGTGTCCATTCAGAAGACGGCATCCAGATACTTTTTTATCATCAGTCTGCCGATGCTGTTCCGCAGTGCCAATATCATATTAGGTGCTGCAATCCGGGCGACCAAGGACACGAAGACCCCAATGATCATCAGTTTTGGGGCGAACCTGTTAAATGTAATTCTTAACTATATCCTGATATACCGGATGGGATTTGGCGTTGTGGGAGCTGCCATGGCGTCGGCACTGTCCTTTACCTTTTCTGGGGTGTTGATGTTTGTGGCATATTTGCGC
>CAVCFM010000419.1:0-6296 GCA_963601305.1 bacterium
TCTCAGAACGGAGGAAGCCCTCCTTATCAGCATCAAGGATCGCCACCAGGGTGATCTCCGGGATATCCAGTCCCTCTCGCAAGAGGTTGATGCCCACGAGCACATCAAAGACATCCAGACGAAGGTCACGGATAATCTCCGCACGCTCCAGCGTATCAATATCCGAGTGCAGATACTTGACACGGATACCAACCTCACGCATATAGTCGGTGAGATCCTCCGCCATCTTCTTCGTCAGCGTCGTGATCAGCACCTTGTTGTGCGCTTTGATCTCCTTATTGACTTCTCCGATCAGATCATCAATCTGTCCCTCTACCGGACGCACGACAACCTCCGGGTCAAGCAGTCCCGTAGGCCGGATAATCTGCTCCGCGCGCAGCAACTCATGCTCATCCTCGTACACATTCGGTGTCGCAGAGACAAACAGCATCTGGTCGATCTTGCTCTCAAATTCTTCAAAATTCAGCGGACGGTTATCCTTTGCCGACGGGAGACGGAATCCGTAATCCACCAGCGTGGACTTTCTCGACTGGTCCCCGGCATACATACCGCGTATCTGCGGGATCGTGATATGTGACTCATCCACAATGATCAGGAAGTCGTCCTTAAAATAGTCCATCAGGGTATGTGGCGTTGCCCCCGCCGGAAGACCGGCAAGATGCCTGGAATAGTTCTCAATGCCACTACAGAATCCGGTCTCTTTTAACATCTCGATGTCAAAATTCGTGCGCTCTGCAATACGCTGTGCCTCCAGCAGCTTATCCTCGCCCTTAAAATACCGGACGCGCTCCTCCAACTCTGCCTCGATATTCTCACATGCGCGCAGGATCTTCTCCTGCGGCACGACATAGTGGGAAGCCGGGAACACAGCAAAATGCTCCAGCTCGCACTTAATCTCCCCGGTCAGCACATCCACCTCGGTGATGCGGTCTATCTCATCTCCGAAAAACTCCACGCGGATCGCCGTGTCGCCAAAGTTCGCCGGGAAAATTTCAAGCACGTCTCCCCGCACCCGGAATGTACCGCGGTGAAAATCCATCTCATTGCGGGTGTACTGGATGTCGATCAGCGCACGTATCACATCGTCACGGTCACGCTCCTGCCCCGGACGTAAGGATACCATCATTCCCAGATAATCTTCCGGGCTGCCCAAGCCGTAAATACAGGACACCGACGCAATGACGATCACATCCTTGCGCTCGACCAACGCCGCCGTGGCAGACAAACGCAGCTTATCGATCTCCTCATTGATGGCAGAGTCCTTGGCAATGTAAGTATCTGTCTGCGGCACATACGCTTCCGGCTGATAATAATCATAGTAAGACACAAAATACTCTACCGCATTCTCCGGGAAAAATTCCTTGAACTCTCCGTAGAGCTGTGCCGCCAGTGTCTTATTGTGGGAAATGATCAGTGTCGGCTTCTGTAGCTGCTGGATGATATTCGCCATCGTAAACGTCTTACCGGAACCGGTAACACCTAACAGCGTCTGAAACTGATTCCCCTCTTTAAAACCTGCTACCAGCTGTTCAATCGCCTGCGGCTGATCTCCGGTGGGCTGGTAGGGTGCGTGTAATTTAAACTCCATGCCAATTCTCCTGCTATCTCATACTCCTGCTAATAGTTTGCTTCGTTCTTGTACTTTCATTCTTTTTTGATTATACCAAAGTATATAAAAAAAGTACAGAACAAATCGAATGTTTGTTCTGTACTTCTTATTATGCATAAGCGGTGCGCGTTGCATGCATACATCGCCTCCGGCTTATGCTTGCAGCGCCTTCTGCAACGCGTCCATCGCCTCGTCATTCTCTGCTTTTAATGTGGACTTGACCGTTACCACCGGCTCTAAGACCTCCACATCCTTCATGTGCTCCAAGATTTCACGCATCTTTTTGCCTGCCATCGGCGCCCAGGAACCATTCTCGATCAGTCCGACTTTGCGTTTCTGATAATTTTTTGCTGCAAGATGGTTCAGGAAATCTTCCATGCACGGGAACAGTCCGCCATCGTATGTCGCGCAGGCGAGCACCATGCGGTCGTAGCGGAACGCATCCTCCACTGCCTCTGCCATATCGTCTCTCGAGAGATCCATCACCGATACTTTCTCTTCCCCGGCTGCCTTAAGTCTCTCGGCAAATGCTTTTGCGGCTGCCGCCGTGTTGCCATGGATCGATGCATACGCCACAAGGATTCCCTGATTCTCCGGCTCGTATTTGCTCCAGGTGTCATACAGTCCGATGTAATATCCGAGATTTTCTTTTAAAATCGGACCATGCAGCGGGCATATCGTCGCGATATCGAGCGCTGCCGCCTTTTTCAACAATGCCTGCACCTGCACGCCATATTTTCCACAAATGTTAAAATAATAACGTCTCGCCTCACATGCCCAGTCATCGTCCTCCACATCCAATGCTCCGAATTTGCCGAACCCGTCTGCGGAAAACAGGATCTTTTCCTTTTTCTCATATTCCACCATAACTTCCGGCCAGTGAACCATCGGCGCCATCACAAATACCAGTGTGTGTTCTCCGAGAGACAGCTCGTCCCCCTCTTTTACCACCACTTTCCGCTCCTCCGGCAACTCCACCTCGAAAAATTGCGGGATCATCCCGAAGGTCTTCGCATTGCCGACAATCTGCGCATTCGGATATTTCTGTAAAAACTTTCCGATGTTAGCGGCATGGTCCGGTTCCATGTGGGAAACCACCAGGTAATCCGGCGTTCTTCCACCCAGTGCCTCGTCCAGATTGGCAAACCACTGCTCGCTCACCCTTGCATCTGCCGTATCCATCACGGCAATTTTTTCATCTATTATCACGTAAGAATTGTAGGAGACCCCATCCGGTACCACATACTGGCTCTCGAACAGATCAATGTCATGGTCATCCACACCTACATATTTTACTGCATCACTGATTACAATATCTTTCATTTTGCGTCCTCCTTTTAGTACTTTTTATCCACGTTTCAATTATAAATTTTCTTATCAAAAAAGGCAAGAGCAGCTTGCACTCTTGCCTCATTTGTATCTTTTGTCTGTTATGCCATTCTGCCGCAGCACTGTTTGTACTTCTTGCCGCTGCCGCATGGACACGGATCGTTCGGGTAAATCTTTGCCGCATCACGCTTTTTCGGTGCGTTCGGTGCTGAATCATCCTTGTTCGTTCCGGTAACTTTCGCTACCTGCTCACGCTCTACCTTCTGCTCGATCTTCACATGATACAGCAGACGGACGGTATCCTCCTGAATGTTGGCGATCATGTCGTCGAACATATCAAATCCTGACATCTTGTATTCCACAAGCGGGTCTCTCTGACCGTAAGACTGTAAGCCAATACCCTGACGCAGCTGATCCATATCATCGATATGATCCATCCATTTGCGATCGATTACCTTTAACAGTACGACACGCTCTAACTCACGGAACTGCTCCGGCTCAGGGAACTCAGTCTCCTTTGCCTCGTAGAGCTTAACTGCACGCTCTTTTAACAGATGCTTTAACTCCTTGTGGTTCTTCACATTGTCCACATCTTCCGCAGTTACCGGCTGCATCGGGATAATAGACAGTAATAACTGGTTGAGCTCATTCAGATCCCACTCATCCTTCGGGATATCCGCAGAAATACAGGTATCCACACAGCTCTCCACGCGGTCAGTGATCATCTTGAAGATGACGTCGCGCATGTTTTCGCCGTTTAATACACGAAGACGCTCTGCGTAGATGATCTCACGCTGGTCATTCATAACCTGATCGTACTCTAACAGATTCTTACGGATTCCAAAGTTATTGCCCTCGATCTTCATCTGTGCCTTCTCGATGGCGGAAGTCAGCATCTTGTGCTGGATCTGCTCATTCTCCGGAACACCTAACGCATTGAACATGGTCATCAGACGCTCAGAACCGAACAGACGCATCAGATCATCCTCAAGGGAGATGTAGAACTGGGACTCACCCGGGTCACCCTGACGACCGGAACGTCCACGCAGCTGGTTGTCAATACGTCTGGACTCATGGCGCTCTGTACCGATGATCTTAAGACCACCTGCTGCCTTTGCATCATCGTCCAGCTTAATATCCGTACCACGGCCTGCCATGTTTGTCGCGATCGTAACTGCTCCGTGCTGTCCGGCTCCGGCAACAATCTCTGCCTCTAATTCATGGAACTTCGCATTCAATACAGTGTGCTGTATTCCCTCGCGCTTCAGCAATCCGCTGATGATCTCGGATGTCTCGATGGTGATCGTACCTACCAGTACCGGCTGTCCCTTGGCATGTGCCTCCTTGACTGCCTCCACCACTGCATGGTACTTCTCCTTCTTGGTCTTATATACCACATCCTGTAAATCCACACGGGCTACCGGGCGGTTGGTCGGGATCTCAACGACGTCCATTCCATAGATATCGCGGAACTCCTTCTCCTCGGTCAATGCGGTACCGGTCATACCGGCTTTTTTCTCAAACTTGTTGAAGAAGTTCTGGAAGGTAATGGTGGCAAGTGTCTTGCTCTCGCGCTTCACCTTCACATGCTCCTTTGCCTCGATCGCCTGATGCAGACCGTCGGAATAACGGCGTCCCGGCATGATACGTCCGGTAAACTCATCTACGATCAATACCTCGTCGTCTTTTACCACATAGTCCTGGTCGCGGAACATTAAGTTGTGTGCCCGCAGTGCAAGGATAATGTTATGCTGGATCTCCAGGTTCTCCGGGTCTGCCAGGTTCTCAATCTTAAAGAACTGCTCCACACGTCTGACACCTTCCTGTGTCAGGTTGACAACCTTGTCCTTCTCATTTACAACGAAGTCTCCGTTCTCCTCCTGCTCGATACCCATAATGGCATCCATCTTGGAGTACTCCGGCACATCGTCACCACGCTTTAACTGACGCGCTAAAATATCACATGCCTCGTAAAGTCTGGTGGACTTGCCGCTCTGTCCGGAAATGATAAGCGGTGTTCTCGCCTCATCGATCAACACGGAGTCGACCTCATCGATGATTGCATAGTGAAGTCCTCTCTGTACCAATTGTTCCTTATAAATGACCATATTATCCCTGAGATAGTCAAATCCCAGTTCGTTGTTCGTAATATAAGTAATGTCGCAGTTGTATGCGTCCCTGCGCTCATCGTTGTTCATGGAGTTGAGAACCACGCCGACGGTAAGTCCCAAAAACTCATGAACCTTACCCATCCACTCCGCATCACGCTTTGCCAGATAGTCGTTGACCGTTACCACGCACACACCTTTTCCCTCTAAGGCATTCAGGTATGCAGGCAGTGTGGATACCAGAGTCTTACCTTCACCGGTACGCATCTCTGCGATACGTCCCTGATGCAGGATAATTCCACCGATGATCTGTACACGGTAATGTTCCATGCCAAGCACACGCTTTGCAGCCTCACGCACGGTGGCAAAAGCCTCCGGCAGTAAATCATCTAATGTCTCGCCTTTTTCAAGACGTTCTTTGTACTCTTTTGTTTTATTTTTCAGCTCTTCATCGGAAAGTGCTGCCATCGCATCATGGTAGGACTCTACCTTATCAACGATGGGATAAATTCTCTTTAATTCTCTCTCACTGTGAGTTCCGAATATTTTTGTCAATGCGTTCATAAAAACTCCTATCCCTGTCATCCTCATGCAAGCAGACGACGATTTCTTTCCCTGACAAAATTCTACCGGCTAGGTAGAACATCGCACAATAACGTTATTGTAGCACTTTTCAATGAATGGCACAACAAAAATAGCAGTAAACGATTTGTAAATTTTTTATTAATAACCAAAGAAACTTGCAACTCCTTCCACATCAGTATATACTCTCTTTTAGAAAAATGATTCAAAGGAGGATACCATTATGACATACACATATAAGACCAAGGGTACCTGTTCCACCCAGATTGACTTAGAGCTTGAGGGCAACATCGTGCACAACGTCAAGTTCACCGGCGGCTGCAACGGCAACCTGCAGGCCATCCCGAAGTTAGTCGAGGGACTTACCGTTGAGCAGGTCGAAGAAAAAATTGCAGGCATCTCCTGCAACGGACGCGGCACTTCCTGTGGCGACCAGCTTGCAAAAGCCTGTCGCGCAGCCTTAGAGGCATCCAAAAACGCATAAATTACATGGCAGTTTGACCATGTCACGCAAAAAGCCGGAGAGCAATCCCAAACGGTTGCTCTCCGGCTTTTTCAGCAGATATCCTGCTCTTATTTTTTCTCTTATTTTGCTTTAAACTTATTTGCCTTGGATCTTGCCAGCCAGGTATCCTCCTCCAGCACATTAGAGCGCATCAGCTTATAGG
>CAVCFM010000419.1:6306-7040 GCA_963601305.1 bacterium
GAGGCATCCAAAAACGCATAACTTGCATGACAGTTTGACCATGTCACAAAAAAGCCGGAAAGCATCAGTTGCTCTCCGGCTTTTTTCAGCAGATATCCTGCTCTTATTTTTTGATTTTTACACTCTTTACGTTGCTCCAGCTGCTATATACCTTCTTGCCATCCACTTTGACATAAGAACGCATTCTCACATAATATGTCTTATTCTTTTTCAGATTTGTGTAGGTTGCAGAAGTCTTATTGGAAGCGACATTTTTCTTTGTCACACCGCTCTTGAACTTCTTGTTGGTGGAATACTGTACCTCATATCCGCTGATTCCGGATACCTTTTTCCATTTGACTGCCAGCTTTTTACCTGATTTGTTCTGCACTGTAGAGAGTGTCGGCTTCTTCGGTGCGTTTGCAGAATAATCGATCGTAAAGTTATAGCTTCCGACAGCATACCCTTCCGTATTCTGGGCAACCGCCAGATAATAAGTTCCCGCTGCCAGAGTAAACGACTGTGTTGCCTTCTTACCTGCGTTTAAATAGAATGAATACACCATATTCAGATTTTTATCATAGAACAGATACTTGACTGCATTGTCTGTTGAGTTTAAGGTGCTGAAGTTAATCTTACCCTTTGCCGGAACTTTGAACTTGAAGTAATCAAGACTGTCATTTGCAGCAAGCACACCCTTGTATTTTTTCTTCAGGTCGATGACAGATGCCTTGCTGATGATGTCGTTATTCTCA
>CAVCFM010000420.1:0-2774 GCA_963601305.1 bacterium
ATCCATCACGGTTCCCGCAAAAAGATAGCTGTCGTGGCGGACTCTCGTCACCTTCTGATATCTGGCATCCCTTGCGATCTCAGACACCGGCACACCGCCAATGGCAATTCTGCCCTTGGCTGCTCCCGCATCTGCCGTCTTATCCGCATTTTTCCCGTCAAGCGCATAATCCCCCATGATCAGGGAAGCGATCGTGCTTTTTCCGCATCCGGAAACTCCCACTAACGCCACAAAACTGTGCTCTTTTATGGTAACTGATATATCTTTTAACACTTCCCGCTCCGCGGTATAGCCGAAGGTCACATGCTCTAACACCACATTGCTGCCGTCCACCTCTGTGACTTCGCCGTCTACAGGGACCGGTGCATCCAACAGTTTAAAAATCTTGTCTGCCGCGGCATTGCCGTTCATCGCGATATGGAAAAATGACCCGAGCAGGCGCAGCGGCAGGAAAAATTCTGCCGATATCATAATGATAAAAAAGCACTCTGCCAGTGTGATGTGCCCGGCTCTTAATTCAAGCACACTAAGAATAATGCCGACTGCTGCTCCGCCGTAAGCCACCAGATCCATGATGCTGATGGAATTTAACTGCATGATCAGCACGCGCATGGTAATGCGGCGGAACTGCTCCGCCTCCTCATCCATCTTTTTTGCATAACGCCCGTCCGCCTGGTATATCTTCATCGTCGTCAGACCTTCGAGATTTTCCAGGAAAGAGTCGCCTAACTCCGTGTAGTTGCCCCAGTATTTTGCCAGAAGCTTCTTGGCAAATTTCTGCACCGCCACAATGGACACCGGGATCAACGGCACGCAAAGTAACAGCACAACCGCCACCTTCATGCTCATGGTTCCCACGATCACAAAGAGTGTCAGCGGTGCCAGCAGACTGTAAAAAAACTGCGGCACATATTTTCCGAAATAAATCTCCAGCTGGTCGACACCCTCGGTACTGATCTGCACAACCTCCGAGGTCGCCGCCGTGTCCTGATAGGACACTCCCAGCTGCAATAATTTTTCAAAAACCTGGTTTCTTAGCCGCGCTTTTACCTGTGAGGATGCCGCGTGTGACATCCTGCTTCCCGCCGTCGTCGCCACCATACGGACCAAATATACCGCTGCAAAGACGATAAGCAGCGTCAGTATGTCAGAAGTGACAAGTTCTTTTTGTATGACCTTGCTGATAAATCCGGCAACCGTAAGCATCAGCGCCACGTTTGCCAGCAGTGACACCCAGGATGCAGCCACCATACCAGCTACATACCGTCTTCCATCTGCAAATTCTTTTAGTAATCGTTTGTGAAACATGTTAATCTCTCTTTCTGTTCGCTTTTGTTATGCCCGCGATTGCCGGGAAATGCTGCATGATATGTGCGATCAGGCAGATTGCAAACACCACCGCCGCCAGTCTATGTACCATGACTACCGCAAACGCATTTTTTAACGGATGCATCAGCACACCGCTTAAAAATGCTGCGATCAGCGATACCATCATCCCCTCATCCACCAGACGCACCGCTGACTTTTTGCTCTTGATCTTCACGATCTGTCTGCAGGTATGTCCGACTAACGTGATAAATACCAGAATTCCCAGTACCACATGCACCGTCTCACCGGTAAGCGGCTCTAAAAACAGTGCCACACACATTGCGATGACCACGATCCCTAATATCATATTCTTTTTATCTCTCATGCTTTATCTCCTTTTCTCTGCGCTTCTGCTGCAGCGTGACAATGCCATGCTTTATCGTCAGTCCCGGGCTCACAAATAACATTCTCGGGCCGCTGTAACGCATGACTGCTCTGATCTGTTCCTTTTTTTCTCTGGAATAGCAGTGTACCTTGCAGGCACTGCAAAATGTTTTGGTCTCCATAAAAGGACATTTTTCGGTGCGAAGCTCGGTGTACTCCTTAAGCTCTCTGCACTGGTCACACAGCTGGTCCCCTTTTGTATGATGATTTCCGTGGCAGTATATTTTTATCATTGTGCCTACGGTCTCCTTCTCGTGTTCTCTGCGCGCTTCCACGCTCATTTCCTGTTTTTTCATGTTGTCTTTCTCTTTCTATTAGTATCAACTAACCATTTCGTGTGGTTAGTCTACACTACCAACCATCTGTTTGTCAAGTATAGCAGAAAAAAAGAGGAGCTTCCTATATCAGGAAACTCCCCCCGTGACTCTTACATCGCGTCTTCTATAATCTGTTCATCTTCATTTTGGATCTCATTTGTGCATTTTACCTTCCCATGCTTTATAAATAATGTCCGGAATATCAGTCTTGCAAGAGGACCTACGATAATAAGCTGTAACGGAAATGCCAGAACGAAATTTTTACAATATGTCATAAGATAGTCCGGTATGAAATTGCCGGTAAAACCATATCCATGATATACACCAATCACACTGGCAAACGCAACCTGCCATATTACGGTGAATGTCTGTATCGCAAAAATTATAAAAATAGGTCTGTCTCCCGGTTGAACCACTCTGAATGCACACATTTTGGCAAGATGGCCTGATACAAAATATGCCAGCAGCGCAATGATGATATATTCCACCCACATCCCTTTTAGCGCAATTAAAAATGTGGCATTTGTAAAACTTCCCATTGCGAGTACCGTGTTATATAAAGTCATAACATAGACCATCATCCATGCGGTGATCGCTGTAAAAAATATGGATTCTCCTCTTGTTCTAGGCATTGTTTTTCCCTCCGTTGTATTTTTCAATCGCATCAATAATCAATTCCATCGCCTGAGTCTTGGTAAATACTCC
>CAVCFM010000421.1:0-2145 GCA_963601305.1 bacterium
CTGATTTTTCAGAGTAAGTGCAACAGGGTGTTGCATTTACCTTGAAAAATCCCCAAAAATATTTCTATACAAAGAAATTAATTTGTATGTTCAAATAATTGGGAAAATGCGGTATAATGTTAGTGACTTTTGGACTATTTTATTTTACGGGAAGAGGAGCATTACTGAATGAAAAATATATGGAAGATTTTTCGGAATGACATTGTCGGGCTGGTAAAAAATCCGTTCGCATTGGTGATAGCAATTGGTCTTTGTATCATTCCATCACTTTATGCATGGTTTAACATATATTCCAACTGGGATCCTTATGCAAATACGGCAAATATCCATATCGCTGTTGCAACCGAGGATGCCGGTTACACGCTAAAAGACGGCACGACAGTCAATATGGGTGACGAGGTGTTAGACAGTCTGCGTGAGAATGACAAGATCGGCTGGGTATTTTTGGATTCGACGGACGAGGCGATTGACGGGGTGGAATCTGGCAAGTATTATGCGGCAGTCGTGGTCAGCGAGAATTTTACATACAGTATGTATAATGTGTTCCGGGAAGATTTTTCGGGACCTACCATTACCTACTATGAGAATGAGAAGAAAAATGCGATCGCGACAAAGATTACGGATTCTGCCGTGTCTACGCTAAAGCAGAGCATCAATGAGACGTTTATTGAGGTGGTAGTCAGCAATATTTTTTCACAGACGAACAATCTCTCCTCGGAACTGCAGGAAGGAGACTCCTTTGACGAGTTTGTGGACCGTATCCGGACACTCAATGACAATCTGATTGCTTACAGCGGGATGATTGACACGTTTGTGGATGGAAATGCGGCACTGAGCAAGGCGGTTGCACAGGCAAATGAGAGCATCCCGGACTTGAGCAGTGCGATCGAGAGCGGCAGCAAGAGCTTTGACAACACCAAATCCAGTCTTGCGAGCACACAGACGACGCTGGATTCCTTCAGCGCAAATGTCACTGCGACGTTATCCGGAATCAAGACATCCATCGACAATATCACGAACGATATCAATCAGACGGATCTGGCGGCGAGTGCGCAGGAGACTGCGGACAATCTGAATCAGGCGTTATCAGATACCAATACACTGATCAATCAGCTTGGCACGTTGGAGGTGGGATTGCAGACCAGCTCGGATGATACAAGTACATCCCAGGCGGCACAGGAGGAGCTTGAGGATTTAGAGCAGTCGATCACGAATATCCAGAACGGTGCGACGGATATCCAGACTTTGATCCAGGCGTTAAACGGCGATGGAAGTGCAGACCAGATTGTGGCGGACACGGTGACATCGTCCCTTGACAACCTGTCACAGATACTTAGTTCCTGCGGAGCTGCGGTAGAGAATATGAATAACGTCTATACGAACAGTCTTGCTCCTCAGATGAACAATCTCATTGACAGCATGGAACAGATGACGGAGAGCGTCACAAAATTATTAAATAATATCAACAATACCTTAGGGGACATGGGTTCCATTTTTGACGGAATTGAGAACACGATGAACGGGGCAAACGGCAGCCTTGAGGAAGTACAGGGCGTCATTGATGAGATCAGTGAAAAGCTGACCGATCTGATTGAGCGCTTAGACGGAGCCAGTGAAGATGAGAAGGTCGAGGCATTCATCGAGTTTTTACAGGGAGACCCGGAGACCTACGGAGAATTCTTTGCGGAGCCGGTAAAGGTTACCACCAAGGAGATCTACGAGATACCGACGTATGGTTCTGCCATGACACCGTTTTACAGTGTGCTTGCACTGTGGGTAGGTGGAACGGTCCTTGTGGCACTGATAAAAGTAAAAGCGGAGCCTAAGGGGCTTACCAATGTGAAGTCATGGCAGCTGTACTTTGGACGGTATCTGCTGTTCTTTGTGCTGGGGCAGCTGCAGGCGGCGATCATTGTGCTGGGGGACATTTTCCTCTTGCATGCGCACATCCTGTATCCGGTGCTGTTCTACATTGTGGCGGCGCTGGCAAGCTTTACCTTTACGCTGTTTATCTATACGCTGGCATTGTCCTTCGGGGATATCGGAAAAGCGGCTGCGGTCGTTATCATGGTAATACAGATCGCAGGTTCCGGCGGAACATTCCCAATCGAATTGCTGCCGGAGATATATCGCAATATTTATATC
>CAVCFM010000422.1:0-3306 GCA_963601305.1 bacterium
GTTGTATGCATGTTCACCGCCAGCCTCAATATACTGCCTGTAAGTATCCCCCAGCACATAAATGCCCTTGTCATCACTAAAAAGATTATCCGGATCTGTTACCAGTGAAACGACTCCGTATTTATCGTATTCCGAAAAATCTCCCACAAAATAGGTTGCAGTCGTCACCTCACTGTATTCACCCGACGGTTCCACAGCGATCGCGCGCAGTACCGTTGCTTTATCTACCGTTTCATCCGTAAGAATATCACCGGAAATCGAAACGCCCTCATAGGATGCATAGCGGTTCTCCATATCGCTGATATCTGTTATCTCAATCGGTCCGGTATACTCATTCTGTCCGGCCACCGGATCACTTCCGTCCAGTGTATAATAGATGGTAGTACCTTTTTTCGCAGTAATTGTAACTGAAACCGGTTCCGTATAAAATCCGCTTTCCACCGAAAATTCCGGCTGTCTGACATCAGTTGCCACCCGGCTTGCCTCTGCATTGGCTAATCCCGGCGTGCCCGTCATGACTGCCCACTCCTCTGCGCCATCGCTCATACGCGCATACACCGAATTATACTTTAATTCCGGCACCTTTATTGCATCAACGATCTTAGCGGCATCATTTTTCAGATAAACCGTATCTCCAGACTTTGATACATGAAATGTGATCGGATAACCGTAACTTGTTCCCCCGGGCACATCGACAGCCTGCTCCTGCTGCTGAGCTTCTTCCGGCTGCTCTTTGTCATCCGCCTCCTCCAAAACCAGCTCCTGCTGATATATCAAGATCAGATACGCCCCCGGCTCAAGCGTCACATTTTCAAATTCATATGCATGTTTCTTCTCGCTGTCGCTTGTGATACTCCATCCTTCCAACGACACCGCGTTGTCTCCCGCATTATACAATTCAATATAATCACTGTAATCTCCATATTGATTCTGGATGATCGTATAGTTATTGCTGCACACTTCATTAATCACAATACTTTTTGCCGTCTCATCATGATTGGCGTATTCTGTCACGGCAAATAAAAACAGTGTTGCCCCAAGCAATGGCGCCAACATAAGGTAGGGCGATATTTTTTTTCGAAAAACGACTACTCCTGCAATGGACGCAGCCAGTATCATAAACGTAATTATCACAAAGTATTTTTCCATAATTCTGTTTTCTCCCCGTTGTGCATTCCTAACCTTCCATAGTATATCACGTAGTTTTCGCATCAGCAAACCAAAACCCGCCTGTGATTGCAAATTTCCCTAATCTATGCTACGATTGTGCTATTGTGAGTGCCCGTTTGTGCACTTTGTTCAAAATTATGATTTGTGAGGCTTTATGAAAAATATTATCGGAGAATCCTATTACCACCTAAAATATATCGCGCGCAACAAACTGCGCGAACAATACAATGATCCCATCTGGCTCTACTCTCATTATGCCGGTCATCCCTTCTGGGACACCGACACGTTAAACCACAGAGTTGCAGAAGCCATCACATCCGGCAAGCCCTTTATGATGGGACGTTTTGGCGCCGTAGAGCTTTTCAACATGCGGACCGCCGAATTTCATCACAATTCCAACTTAGAAAAAGCCTGCGCACAGCTTTACACCAATGCCGGTTTTTTTCCAAAGGATCCTGCGTTACTTCCCCGCTTCAACGATCTGATGAAGGAAGCCTGCGCACAACTGGATGTGCTCGGCATCTGGCAGAATTCCTGTGAGGACTATTACATCCGCAAATACTGCAGCAATCTTATTGCAACCACGAAGCTGATCTCGCTGGAGCCATGGAGGAACGATTTTCCATGGTCCTCTGCGTTGGCCGGCAAAAAAGTTCTTGTGGTTCACCCTTTTGAAGATTCTATCCGTGAACAATATCTGCACTACGACAAGCTTTTTGCCAATCCCGCCATGCTTCCCGGGTTTGAGCTTCTTACCCTAAAAGCGGTCCAGACCTCCGGAAATGCTTCGGACTCCCGCTTTTCTGACTGGTTTGATGCCCTTCAGTGGATGTGTGACGAATGTGACAAGCTGGATTTTGATATTGCACTGCTGGGCTGCGGCGCTTACGGTTTTCCGCTCGCTGCCCACATCAAGCAGACGGGCAGACAGGCCATCCACCTCGGCGGCTGCCTGCAGATTCTCTTTGGTCTCCGCGGAAAACGCTGGGATGAAATGGAGCCGGATATTGTCGCAATGTATAACGACTACTGGCATTATCCTAAGAATACAGAAATTCCTTCCGGAAGCGATGCCATTGAAGGCGGAACCTACTGGAAATAACAAACAGACAATTTGGAGGTTTTATCATGTCACATATCATTCCCGTGATTGTTCACCATGAGACCGGAGCGAAAAAGCAATCCGGCGGCAAAAAAAATCAGGAATATTTAAGATACTGTATTGAACAGGCTCAAAAATATAACGAAAAGGTCGTCCTGCTGGGAGATGAATCCAACCGGCAGTGGTGCAGCGACTGGCATCATGTAAATGAATTCCAGTCGGCACGTTTTGACACCTTTGCCAAAGTGTTTCACAATTTTTCTGCCTACCCGGATTCCTGGGCAGTCAGCTTTTTTAAGCGTTTCTTTTTGATCTATGAATATCTGCTGAAAAATGACTATGATGACTGTGTCATTCTCGACAGCGACATCTTAGTCTATGTCAATTTCAGCGAGTACGCTCCGTTTGCAGATTGTGATACCGCATTGGAAATCCCCGCCAACCAGGACCTTGGCGGCGCTCCTGCCGGAAACGGTCTTCGCTGGACTGCCTGCGCCGGCATTTCCTATTTTAAAAGGGATGCACTGTCCTCTTTTCTGGACTACTGCATCGACATGTATGCCAATCACGTAGATTATATTGAGAAAAAATGGAATGCCCATCAGACCTATCATCTTCCCGGCGGTGTAGGCGAGATGTCACTGCTTTATCTGTGGACTAAAACGCTTCCCGCAGAACGGGTACTTAATCTGCTGATTCCTTATCAGGATACTGTTTTTGACCTGAATATGTGTATTTCTGAATGTTACGTTCGGAATGAATACCAGCATGATGGTCTGCTCCGGATCAAGCATCTGCGCTGGATAGACGGGGAACCTTACTGCAAGCAGCTCTCCAGTCAGAAACTGATACATTTTAACGCACTCCATTTTGTGGATATTTCCAAATTATACATGTACGATTTTTTCAGCACACAGAAAATATCTTTTTCTACACGCATTACCGGTTTTCTGTGGCATATGCGAAGCATTCTTGCCAGCATCAAGCACGGTGACTTTCATCCATTTCGCAAATAAAGGAGATTACTTATGAGC
>CAVCFM010000423.1:0-349 GCA_963601305.1 bacterium
ATGCCTGAACTTCCTCTCTGTTCTCCACACGGTCCATAAGTCCTTTGACAATCTCTCCATCCGGAGCAAGCACCATAAATGTAATACCGTAAATGGTCTCGATACATGTGGTAAAAATAGAGAACTCTCCGCCGCCGACAATTTTGAAATCAACCTCGACACCGGTGCTCTTGCCGATCCAGTTTCTCTGGATCTCCTTGGTGGATTCCGGCCAGTCAATCTCATTTAATCCCTCTAACAGCTTCTCTGCAAATGCAGGCTGGTCGATAACCCACTGCTTCATGTTCTTTCTGACAACCGGGTATCCGCCGCGCTCTGACTTGCCGTCAATGACCTCATCGTTGGAGAG
>CAVCFM010000423.1:359-3304 GCA_963601305.1 bacterium
TCGTTAGAGAGAACGGTTCCCAGTTCCTCACACCAGTTTACCGGCATATCAATGTACTTTGCATAGCCTGCTTCATATAAACGTTTGAAGATCCACTGTGTCCACTTGTAGAAAGAAGGGTCAGAGGTTGCGATCATCTTGGACCAGTCATAGTCAAAGCCCAGCTCCTTTAACTGCTTGGAGAATGTCTTGATGTTCTCCTGTGTAAATCCATTTGGATGATTTCCGGTATTCACTGCATACTGCTCTGCCGGAAGACCGAAAGAATCGTATCCCATCGGATGAAGTACGTTATATCCCTGCATACGTTTCATTCTGGACATGATATCGGTAGCGGTATAGCCCTCCGGATGTCCTGCATGCAGACCGACACCTGACGGATATGGGAACATATCAAGCGCATAATATTTCGGCTTGCTGAAATCCCAGACATCTGTCTTGAATGTCTCGTTCTCCTCCCAGTATTTCTGCCATTTTTTCTCAATGACCTTGTGGTTGTAAAGTTCCATTTTTTCCTCCTTAAACAAAAATCCCGTCTCTATTTACTAGAGACGGGAATAATTTACCGTGATACCACTCTACTTCGTATCTGCCATCCCTCCTGTGGGATGCGATACGCACTCGAAGTCCTTAACGCGAACGACACGCCCAAACCTACTTGCCGGCAGATATGCTGCCCTGTTCAATCCGGGGACTCAAAGGCGAGTTGGGAACCTCTGGCTGCTGCCTCGCACCATCCGACAGCTCTCTGTGAACTAAGTATTCTTACTACTCCTTGTCAACGTCATTACCTATTCTTCCGAAAAAACGTAGCGTTTTTAATCTCGGACATGATTTATTTTAACATAACAGGAGTATTTGTCAATACAAAACCGCGAACTAATCCCGGCTTTCGGGGTGAAAACCTGCTTAGTTGTTGACTAACTTATCCTCTTCGTTGTTCCAGCTGTAAAGCTTGCGGATCTCCTCGCCGACTTTCTCAGATGGATGCTCTGCAGCTAACTTTCTCATAGCCTTGAAGTGAACCTGTTTTCCAGCTGGAGACATATCTAATAAGAACTCTTTTGCGAAGGAACCATCCTGGATATCGGAAAGGATCTTCTTCATGGTCTTCTTGGTCTCCTCGGTGATCAGCTTCGGTCCTGTGATGTAATCGCCGTACTCTGCGGTGTTGGAGATAGAGTATCTCATTCCTGCAAAGCCTGACTGATAGATCAGATCTACGATCAGCTTCATCTCATGGATACACTCAAAGTATGCATTTCTCGGGTCATAACCAGCTTCAACCAAGGTCTCATAACCAGCCTGCATCAGTGCGCAGACACCGCCGCAAAGAACTGCCTGCTCGCCGAATAAGTCGGTCTCTGTCTCAGTTCTGAATGTGGTCTCAAGGACACCTGCTCTGGCTCCGCCGATTCCAAGTGCATATGCAAGTGCGATATCCTGTGCCTTGCCGGTTGCATCCTGCTCAACTGCGATCAAGCAAGGAACACCTTTTCCTGCCTGGTACTCAGAACGAACGGTATGTCCCGGTCCCTTTGGTGCGATCATCGTAACATCCACATCCTTCGGCGGTACGATACATCCGAAATGAATGTTAAATCCGTGTGCGAACATTAACATGTTACCTGCCTCTAAGTTCGGCTCGATATCGTTCTTGTAAAGCTCTGCCTGCTTCTCATCATTGATCAGGATCATGATGATGTCTGCTCTCTTGGCAGCCTCAGCTGCTGTAAATACCTCAAATCCCTGTTTTACGGCTTTATCCCAGGATTTACTTCCCTCGTAAAGACCAACGATGACATTGCATCCGGACTCTTTTAAGTTCAATGCATGTGCATGTCCCTGGCTTCCGTAACCGATAATTGCGATGGTCTTACCATCTAACATGGAAAGGTTGCAATCTTCCTGATAAAAAATTTTAGCTGACATAATCTGTTCTCCTCCAAAATAAAATATTTGCTCTATGCGAATCCGCGTATGTACACCTTAGAGGCTGTGCATTCTGCCGTTTTCGTCAATCATTTTGACATCTGCTGTTCCTCTGGACAGTCCGGTAATCCCGGTGCGTGCCAGTTCCAATATCTCATAATCCGACAGCAGATCCAAAAAAGCATCTAACTTGTCCTGTTGACCTGTCAATTCGATCACCATGGAATCCTTTGTCACATCCACGACCTTACCGTGGAAAATCTCCGTCACATTCATAATCGGCTGACGCTGTGTATCCGTGGCGCGGATCTTGACCATGATCAACTCGCGTGTCACTGAAGCTCCCGGCTCAAGCAGCTTGATGTCCAACACATCCTCCAGCTTGGCGAGCTGCTTCTCAATCTGTTCCAAAATCTGTTCGTCCCCGCTGGCAACAATGGTGATCCGCGTGTAGCGCGGATCCGCTGTCACTCCGGACGAAAAGCTGTCAATATTGTATCCTCTTCGGCTGAACAAGCCTGAAATATGGCTTGTCACACCCGGATTGTTCTCTACCAACAGAGATAATACCTGTCTTCTCATAAAGAAAACCTTCCTTTACATTCACACTTAATATTGATAATAGCAATGTGATATTTCTTTGTCAATAAGTGGAATAAAAAATGGGTATACCTATAAGGAATACCCAAAATAACCATATCACTCTTTTACAGGAACCGCGCCGCCACCATCCAGATGACCGCAGCAAAAAAAATCCAGATTCCCATTGTTCTCGTGCGCCGTGTGGCGTCTTTGTCGCCCCGCGACTCTTTTCTCGTGCATGCTCCCGGGGCTGCCACCATAAGCATCCCCGTAAGAAGCATCACCATCTGTATCAGAAACATATCATTCTCTCCTGCCTAAATCATGACACCCGATTTTTCTTTGCTCTCCTCGATAATATGATTCAGCTTCCGGAATGGGATTGCAACCACCAGACCGATAAAAAGCGATATCACAAGATAGATGGACAG
>CAVCFM010000424.1:0-1936 GCA_963601305.1 bacterium
ATACGATATGAAGATGACATTCCAACCAAAAAAGAGACAGAGATCTAAAGTTCATGGTTTTAGAAGCAGAATGAGCACAGCAGGCGGAAGAAAAGTATTGGCTGCAAGAAGATTAAAAGGTAGAAAGAAATTATCAGCTTAGGCCACATCTTATGTGGTCTTTTCTTCTTTATATGATAATTTGTGCCACTGGCCAAATCATTTAGGAAGGGCATGGATTAAATGAATTTTTCAGAATCATTAAAGAAAAACAGAGATTTCCAGAACGTTTATCGCAGGGGAAAGTCCTATGCGAACAAGTACCTTGTGATGTATGTTCTGCCGAATCAGACAGACAGAAACAGATTAGGAATATCAGTTAGCAAAAAAGTTGGAAATAGTGTTATAAGACATCATCTGACCCGGTTAGTCCGGGAGAGTTACAGACTACATGAGGACATGTTTAATAGTGGTTTAGACATTGTAGTCATCGCGAGAACGACAGCGGCAGACATCTCGTATCACGAGGTGGAGAGTGCGTTGCTGCATCTTGGAGGTCTTCACAAAATCATTCATTAAAAAGAAGATGGAATCATTTTGAAAAAAATTTTAATTGCGTTGATTAAATTTTATAGAAAATATCTTTCTCCTATGAAAACTACCAAATGTCCATATTGTCCAACCTGTTCCCTTTACGGACTTGAAGCTGTGGAAAAATATGGCGCGATAAAGGGCGGGGGTTTAGCATTGTGGAGAATTATGAGATGTAATCCTTTTTCAAAAGGTGGATATGATCCAGTTCCATAGTGGAGGTATTTTAGCGTGTCAGAATTGTTATTAACCGCATATGACGGTTCTATTCTCGGACCGATTGCAAAATTACTCGGATGGGTAATGAACGGTGTATATTCTCTGATGGAATCGATTGGCATCGAGAATGTAAGTTTATCAATCGTAATCTTTACGATCCTTGTTTATAGCTGTATGTTCCCGCTTACCTATAAACAGCAGAAGTTTTCAAAGTTATCACAGAAAATGCAGCCTGAATTACAGGCTATCAATAAGAAATATAACGGTAAAAAAGACCAGGCATCCATGCTGGCAATGCAGGAAGAGACACAGGCCGTCTATGAGAAGTACGGTGTGTCCATGATGGGAAGCTGCGGACAGATGTTGATCCAGTTCCCGCTGTTCTTTGCATTATACCGTGTGTTCATGAATGTACCGGCATACATCACCAGTGTTAAGAGCAACTTCTTACCGTTGGTTGATGAGATTATGCAGACAAACGGTTTTGCAGATAAGATGGCACAGCTGGTGTCTGATCTGCGTATTACCACATCACCGACTGTTGATTTTACAGCGACAGATCCGACTGCATTATCCAATTATACAGTCGATGTACTGAATAAGTTAAATACAACCGGATGGGACAATTTAAGAGATGCATTCCCGGCGCTTACAGATACGATCAATTCTACTTACAGTGCCGTATCTCACGTAAACAGCTTTTTCGTATTTAATATTTCCGATACACCGTGGAATATTATTACAACGAATTTCAGCGATAAGAATTTCCTGATGGTGCTTGGAGCACTGATGATCCCGGTAATCTCTTATCTGACACAGGTACTTAACATCAAGTTGATGCCGCAGGCTTCCACCGGCAACGGACAGAATGATGCAATGGCTCAGCAGATGAACATGATGAATAAGACAATGCCTTTATTCTCCTTATTTATCTGTTTTACGGTTCCGGTAGGTCTTGGCCTTTACTGGATCGTAAGTGCGTTAGTTCGTATGGTTCAGCAGTTTACCTTGAACAAGCACTTTGAGAAGATGGACTTAGAGGACATCATCAAGAAGAATCAGGAAAAAGCAAAGAAAAAGCGTGAGAAGCGCGGAATTGCAGAAAACCAGATTACCAATGCAGCAAAGATGAACACCAGACAGATGG
>CAVCFM010000424.1:1946-4846 GCA_963601305.1 bacterium
ACTTGAGCAGGCCAATGAATTAAAGGCGAAGGCAAAAGCCGGAAGTCTGACCGCAAAGGCAAATATGGTTCGTGAGTTCAACGAGAGAAATAACAAAAAATAAATGATCAGGAGGGGTTTAGGATGGAATTTATTGAAATTTCAGCGAAAACAGTGGATGAAGCCCTTACAGAGGCTGTCATCAAGTTAGGGACAACCCATGATAAGATTGAGTATGAAGTAGTGGAAGAGGGAAGTTCCGGATTTCTTGGAATCGGTAAGAGGGATGCCGTGATCAAGGCTCGTCGCAAGAATGATGTAGAGGATAATATCCGGGAGTTTTTATCCAAGGTATTTGATGCCATGGAGCTTACGGTTGAGATTTTAATTGAGAAGGAAGAGGACGGCAAGACCATTAATGTCGAGTTAAAGGGCGACGATATGGGCGTTCTGATCGGTAAGAGAGGACAGACCTTAGACTCTCTGCAGTACCTCACCAATCTGGCAGTGAACAAGACCTCAGAGGAATACGTCAAGGTTAAAATTGACACCGAAGATTACCGCAAGAGAAGAAGAGAGACTTTGGAGAATCTTGCGAGAAACATTGCTTACAAAGTAAAGAGAACAAAACGTCCTGTTTCTTTGGAGCCGATGAATCCTTTTGAGCGTAGGGTAATTCATTCTGCATTACAGAATGATAAATTTGTTACAACACACAGTGAGGGCGAAGAACCATACAGACATGTTGTTGTTACTTTAAAGAAATAATGGAATCCTAGTTGGATCTGGAATGGGCGTCTGTAAGCGTGAATGGCTTAGGATGCCCATTTTTCACGGGAAAGGCAAATAGGTATTAAGATGAAGACAGATACAATTGCTGCAATTGCAACGGCGATGAGCAGTGCCGGAATCGGAATTGTAAGGATCAGCGGCAGCGAGGCGGTTGCGATTACAGATAAGGTGTTTCGCATGGGCGTAAACCCGCAGAGCGGTCATGGAAAAAAGCTGTGTGATATGGACACACATACCATTCATTACGGGCATATTGTGGATGGGGACGAGGTCATCGACGAGGTGATGGTTCTTCTGATGCGGGGACCCCGGAGTTATACGAGAGAAGATACAGTAGAGATTGACTGCCATGGCGGTGTCTATGTCATGAAGCGCATTTTAGAGACCGTTATCAAGTACGGCGCGAGACCGGCAGAACCGGGAGAGTTTACAAAGCGTGCGTTTTTGAATGGCAGAATTGATCTATCCCAGGCGGAATCCGTCATTGACGTCATTCATGCAAAAAATGAGTTTGCACTTCAAAGTTCCATGAAGCAGCTTTCCGGTTCGGTCACAAAGGCAGTGGGAGAGATCCGCGGCGTGATCTTACATGAGATCGCTTACATCGAGTCGGCACTGGATGACCCGGAGCACATCAGTCTGGACGGGTACCCGGAGCAGTTAAGGGAAAAAGTAAGTACCCTTGAGGTACAGATTAAGAAGTTACTGGATACCAGTGACAACGGACGCATTTTAAAAGAGGGAATTTCCACGGTCATTGTGGGAAAACCCAATGCTGGAAAATCGTCATTACTTAACACGTTGGTGGGCGAGGAGCGGGCAATTGTGACAGATATTGCCGGAACTACCAGGGATGTGCTGGAAGAGCAGATCAACCTGAATGGAATTATCTTAAATGTGATCGACACGGCTGGCATCCGGGAGACCGAGGATGTGGTAGAAAAAATCGGTGTGGATAAAGCCAGAAAGTATTTAAGCGATGCGGATCTGGTGATCTATGTCGTGGATTCCTCCACGAAGCTGGATGAGAACGATTTTGAGATCATGAGTCAACTGAAAGACCGGAAAACGATCATACTTTTGAACAAATCCGATCTGGATACGTTGACAACGGCAGAGGATATTTTAGCCCATGTGGATAAGTCTTTTGGAACGACCCCGGCAATCATTGCCATCTCAGCAAAAGAACAGCAGGGCATTGAGGCATTAGAGGAACAGATCAAGGAAATGTTCTTTACCGGCGAGGTCACATTTAACGATGAGGTCTATATTACAAATATTCGCCACAAAACTGCTTTACAGGAAGCTTTGCGTAGTTTAGAGTTAGTAGTGCAGAGTATTGATAACGGGATGCCGGAGGATTTTTTCTCGATCGATCTGATGAACTCCTACCAAGAGCTGGGAAGCATCATCGGAGAAGCGGTGGAGGATGATCTGGTAAATGAGATTTTCAGTAAGTTTTGCATGGGAAAATAAGCAAAAGGAAAGAGGAAGAACATGTCTGCAATAGAAGAACATTATGACGTGGTGGTTGTAGGTGCGGGACATGCCGGCTGTGAGGCGGCGCTTGCATGTGCAAGACTTGGATTAGAGACAATTATTTTTACCGTGAGTGTGGACAGTATCGCATTGATGCCGTGTAACCCGAATGTGGGCGGCAGCTCGAAGGGACATCTGGTGCGTGAGATTGACGCTTTGGGCGGACAGATGGGGATTAATATCGATAAGACATTTATCCAGTCAAAAATGCTGAATAAATCCAAGGGACCGGCGGTTCATTCCCTGCGTGCCCAGGCAGACAAGGCGAATTACAGCATGGAGATGCGCAAGACGCTGCAGAACACGGAGCATCTCACAATCCGTCAGGGCGAGGTGGCAGAGATCCTGACAGAGGATATCTCTGGAGAAAACGGCGATGAGTCTTCCATGAAAAAAATAACCGGTGTGCGCACGGTCTCCGGCGCAACCTATCAGGCAAAAGCGGTTGTATTGTGTACCGGAACGTATCTTCGGGCGCGCTGTCTGACGGGAGAGATGATCACTTATACCGGACCAAACGGATTGCAGGCGGCAAACCATTTAACCGACTCTTTAATAGCAAATGGAGTAGAAATGTTCCGCTTTAAGAC
>CAVCFM010000425.1:0-5014 GCA_963601305.1 bacterium
TTTACCGCATCGATGCCGCCTCTTACCGAATATGCCTCATATCCGGCTTTTCCTAACTTTCGCGCCGCCAAAAGGCTCGTGCTCCCGTAATCGCAGTACAGCACCAATGCTCTGTTTTTTGAAAAATAGTGCATCCAGACATCTATTTTCTCATAAGGGTAATTTCTGGCATTCCGCAGATGATCCTGTAAATATTCCTCCCTCTCCCGCACATCAATCAATATTCCATGCTTTTGCCGTAAAACAGAATCTATCTCCCGCGGTGCTATCAAATAAAATGCCACATTGCTCACCTCCGATTACCACATATAAAAACAGACTACAAGGAAGTTCCCTGTAATCTGTTTCTACATCTTATGCAGTTATCTGCGCAAGTTTCCTAACTAACAGCCGTAGCTGTCAGAACCTGTGGTATTCTGTCCGGAAGACTTGTTGCTGGACTTGTTGCTGGACTTATTCTCACCACCACGGTTTGTTCCTGTAGTGTTCTGTCCGTTGCTGTTCTGTCCGTTGCTGTTCTGTCCATTGGAGTTAGAACCGGTACCATTCTCATAGCTGTTTCTGCAATTAGAATTCATGATTTCCTCCATTCTGACGCCTTAGCGCCACCTCAAATTGATTTGCTTTATCGCAAGAATATTATTTGAAGTTAGAGGAAAAATATACGACCAGATTCTGGTATTTTTATAAGGAATAAAATTCCAGGTTCTCTTCCAGCTCCGGTGTAATCGTGCCGCCGGCCTTCTGATATTTATCGTACACGCCATTGATGCGCTGAACCTTTTTCGCGTTGTTCACATCTAATTTATGTAATGCAGTCTGATACATCGGGTTGGATTTTAACTCCTCACGGATTGCCTTGGTAAACGGACAATACGTGATCAGTATCTCACGCGCAATCTTGTTCAGACGATAACTTCCCTTGGACTCGAACTTGATCCAGTTCTGGTAATCTTTGACAAACACCTCACGATAGTTGTTGCGACCTCGTAACAGCGCACTCTTTACCTTCTCCTTTGCCTCCGGGGAAAGCTCATGATTCTTGCGGTAGAACTGGAGATAATCACAATACTCAGCGGTAAGGGATTTCTCACGGATATCATTCCAGTGCACGCCCTGGATCTTGCGGCAGATTTCCCAGCGATAACGTCCCAAGGTATCGATCATCATATCATCAATGTCTACTGCGGTAAAAATCGGGAACATAAATCTTGCAGGGGTATCTCTCTTAACGCCTGCCGTCTCCTGCCACATCATCGCTCTGGTTCCCGCATTCGGCATCAGGATAATGTTCGGCATAACTTCCTTCATGATCTGCTCGTGGTTAATGCCGCGATCCGGATCGGAGAACATGACTTCGCGATAAAAAATAGAGTAATCGATCCCACGTATTTTATTGATGGCATCATCGAGGCGCTGTGCCGTCACAAGCATTTTCTCGATGGAGTTGATCAGGTCATACTCTGCCAAAATCGGACAGAATGTGGAAATCTTACCGTAAGTAGCACGGTTTGCAGACGGGAACATATTCTGCATCTCGAATTTGAGCTTGAGCTCCTGATTGTAGGCGTACTGCTTCTGCTGTTCTGCCGTGATATTGCCGTTTTTGCGCATATCCGCCAGATAACCGAGATAGTCCAGATCGAACTCGTTCTTGGAAGGCTCGTTCTTTCCTTCGTACACACTCTTTAACCACTCGTAAATCGTATAGACATGCTCGGATTTGCAGACCTCTAAATGCTCCGTCAGATCGTAGAGCATATTGGCATTTTCCTCGCCTGCCAGTGTCACATCCATAAAACCGAAATTCAAAAACATCTGTACGATCGGCGACAGCGCTGTCTTTTCTTTTACCGAACGCAAAAATGCCTTCATATAGACATCGTAAAAAATCTGGGTCAGGCGCTTGCGCAGTGCAAATACTTCCGGGTCGGTGGACAGCATATCCGGCAGCCCCAGATAGGTATCGATCAGCTCCCGTGTCTCCTGTATCTGCTTTTCTTCGTATTCCGCATAATTTAAGATATGCATCAGGCAGTCTTCGCTTGCCTCTGCCTCCGAGTCATCCCACTCCTCCGCATCTGCGCTTTCCTCCGGCACTGCATAGTCGCCGTTGGTCGCAAAATGCTGATTCTGGTATGCATCCACGCGAACTGCCACAAGTTCCTCATTATAGATATTGAGCTTTTTGATAACCTCCGCCATACGGTCCATGCTGTCCTTGATCGGCTGAATATTGTAATTTTTATTCTGTGCCTGGGTCAGCAGAGAGTTATACAGCTCAAAAATATCATTCTCGGATTCCGAGAGCAGAATATCCTGATTGTATCTCAAATACTCCACCATCTCGATAATTCCCTGGATGACGCGTCGTGACTGATAGCACGCCTCCATAATGGCACCGATGCACAGGCTGTCATCCTTCTGCATCAACTGCACATACGGCTCTAAATATCCCTGCACCAGGCTGGTACTGTTATTGACCTCCCAATTTTCTGCCTTGTGCACCATCTCAAGCGGTTTAAAATTCTCCATGCGGAGAAATGGCTGTGTCTCCAGGCGATATTGTCCACACAGCGTCGTATAGTCGCTGTACTGGTTTTCCACAAAAGAGTGAAACTGCCGCACCAGATTGCGGTAACCGGCATAGGTTTTTAACAGGAGCTGTCTCTGATTAATTGCCGCCCGCAGCAATGTGCCGCGCATGCTCTCCTGTCCTTCAATAATATTCGTCAGATCATCCGCTGTATCAAATGGGAACTCTGCCAGCACAGAGTCCTTGCCTGCAATATAATCACAGAGATAACGGTCGCTCTCAGATATTCCGATAACAGAATCCTTGCCGAGAACAATACGCGCGTAAGAATTGCGCTGTATCACTGCGCCCTCCAGGATAATATACCATTTGCGTACCTTGTCCTTCTGCTTTGCAATGATCTGATTTCTCTGTACCTTTACCGTAGTCATATTCGCCATATTTCACCTTTTTCACACAATCCCTTGTGTCCTTCCATTTATCTACTGTCTGCTCTGTCTGATCTTTAACAGCTTCTCGATCAAACAGTTCGCTGCGGCCTCCTTGCTCATCAGCTCTAACTGCTCTTCTTCATCTGCTGTGATCAGTGTAAGCACATTGGTATCCGTGCCAAATCCGGCACCTTCCTGTTTTAAATTATTTGCCGCTATCATATCCAGATGCTTCTTCTGTAACTTTGCTCTGGAGTTCTCCAGCATATGCTCGGTTTCCATGGAAAATCCGCATAAAATGGTTTTTCCTTTGTTCTCTCCAAGCGCTCCCAAAATGTCTCTGGTGCGCTCTAATTTAAGGTTCGCACTGTCGTCGGATTTTTTAATCTTCTCATCCGCACACACTGCCGGGCGATAATCCGCCACCGCAGCCGCCTTGATGATGAAATCCTGCTCTCCTGCCCGCTCCGTCACTGCCTGATACATCTCCTCCGCAGTCGTCACCGGCACCACATCCACGAACATCGGCGGCTCAAGGGCAACCGGTCCGCTCACAAGCGTCACATCTGCGCCCCGGTACATCGCCATCTTGGCAATGGCATATCCCATCTTGCCGGTGGAATGATTAGAGATAAAACGCACCGGGTCAATGGCTTCCCTGGTAGGACCTGCCGTCACCAACACCTTCATCCCCGCCATATCCTTCGGATATGCAAGTTCCTTTAACACATGCTCCACCAAAACCTCTTCCGACGGCAGCTTTCCGTCTCCCGTATCTCCGTTTGCCAGCATGCCGCACACCGGGTCTATGATCTCATAGCCGTGGCGCTTTAACTTCTCAAGATTCTCCTGCACGATAGAATTGTGGTACATATTATGGTTCATTGCCGGAGCGATCAGGCACTTGCAGGTGCACGCCATCACCGTAGTCGTGAGCATATCATCTGCAATCCCGCCTGCAATCTTCCCGATCACATTCGCTGTCGCCGGAGCGATCAACACCAAATCGGCCTGTTTTGCTAGTGCCACATGCTCCACTGAAAACTCAAAGTTCCTGTCAAATGTATCAATCAGGCATTTATTGCCTGTTAACGTCTCAAACGTTGTCGCCGTAATAAAATTCGTTGCATTCTGGGTCATCAGCACATGCACATTGCAATGCATTTTTTTCAACATCCTTGCCACATTCGGCATCTTGTATGCCGCAATCCCGCCAGTCACTCCCAAAAGCACAGTTTTTCCCTGTAACATCCTTTTTCCTCCATTATAATTACAGCAATATTTTATACTTTTTTCCTATATTTATCAATCCTTACTTTTTCTATAACAAATAGCCATAAACCTCCTATAGTTCAAAAAAAGTCATACATGCAGTTTTACATGTATGACCCTTTTATTATGCTGTGCGCAGCGAGCGTTTTACCTGCTTTAACACCTTGATAAATCGATTGTCCAATTCACAGAACAGGAGTCCCGCCGGTACCGTGACCAGAATATGGAACGGAACTGCTAAAAACCACGGGGCATCCATCATCGGCCCGCCCAGTTCAAAATGATAGTAGACCATCTGCACCAGGAAAATATGGTAGGAAGCCTGTCCGATTTTTGTAAGTAATGTTCCGACTGCTCCCGGAATTTTACAGTGATAAAATCTGCGGAATAACAAAATCACAATCGGAAAAATGTAAAATGCAACCGGCATTGCCGTTGTTTTCCAGTAATCAAACAGCCCCAGATCAAAGTCCAGCCCAAACACGGCGACAATATATGCCATGCCGATCACAAACATTGCAACCATCTGATGACGTTTCACCCGCTGTTCCGGATGAAGATAGAGATAACAGCCAAACGCAATCAACAGCAGATATCTTCCGATGCTCAAACGATAATAATATTTATCCATTTTCAGCACTTCCACACCAACCTCAAATAAAAGGTTGGCGATTCCAGCAACAAAGATTCCCAGCTTTGCATTGCGCGCCACCAACAGATATATCACCGGAAAAATAATTAACAGTTGCAGCATGATCGGCACATAATAGCTGCC
>CAVCFM010000426.1:0-4097 GCA_963601305.1 bacterium
GGCACACGCTCGGTCACAAGGCGGTAACAGATCAGATAACAGATCACCGCGCCAATGGAAAACACTGCCGCCACCACCGTAAACGTCGCACCGCCTCGCACAACCTGATTGCCCGCCTCGTCTCTGGTATAGATAAAAAATGGCGTGAGCACGCCGATGACAAGCCCCGCCAATGCCGCACCGATGGATCGGGCAGTGGACAACGCCGTGCGTTCCGCCGGGTCAGCCGTAATCGCCGAAGCCATCGAGCCATAGGGGATGTTGATGGAGGTGTAAAAAATACTTCCCCACAACAGATATGTCACATACATATAAAAAATGCGCCAGCCCATCGGGGCCTGCGCTACTGCCGTCTGATACATCAAAAAACTTGCCAGCGCCACCGGTCCGCACATTCTCCGTATCCAGCACTTAAACTTGCCGTCAGGCGAGGTCCGTGCCGCATCCACAATCCTTCCCATCGTCACATCCGTGAATGCATCCACAAAACGCGCCACCAGAAACAGTGTTCCCACTGCGCCGCCGCTGATTCCCAATACCTTTGTGTAAAATACCATCAAAAATGAGCTTGCAAAAATAAAGGTGAAATCATTTCCGAAATCACCAAACATATAGCCTATCTTGTCGCGCATACCAAATGGGCGCACATTTTCGTTGTCTGTCTGCATTGTCTTCCTCCCTGATGCAATCATTTCCAACGTTAATATGCCCATTTTTTACGCATCCATACATCAGCGTTCCATATGATGCAAACGTTTCTCCTCGTACATGCGTTTATCCGCAAGCTGCATTAAACCCTCTGCCTCATTGATCCCCTCACAACAGGATGCGATCCCGATAGACAGCGTGATCTGCCATGCGTCCGCATCTCCCCAGCGCAGCGATGATACCGCCTCACGAAGCTGGGCAAGCGCCTCCTCGCGCACCGGTTCCTCTATGTCCCTGGTGATTATGACAAATTCGTCTCCGCCATAGCGCGCAATAAATGCCCGCAGATTACCGAACACGCGCTTCATCTGCTCTGCCACCATCTTAAGCACCTGGTCGCCGACAATGTGACCGTAAGTATCGTTAATTTTTTTGAACCGGTCCACATCAATCAGGATCACCGAGCACGAGTGGTCTCCACCGCTCTGCACTTCCATCTCCTGCATATACTGGTCCAGCCGCCGCCTGTTATTAAGTCCTGTCAGTTCATCACGCGTTACCTGCTCCTGCTGGACATGTATGTATACCATCATCAGTGATACCGTGGTAAACGGCCATATCACATCGATCCCATAGAAAAAGAGCTGTAAAATTCCACCCAGCAGCGGCAGAGCGATCGCATTTCCCATCCAACGGTACTGCACCCGTTTTTCCCGGTTTTTCTCCCTGCGATATGCCCGGATGACCATAAATGCCGCCGCCACATAATATGCCCCGGCAACAAGGGAATGTAACCCATAGAGCGGACCTCTCACATAGCAGTTATTCTCATCAATATAAAAAATCAACGGTTTTATCGGTGTCACAAGAAGCACTGCACAAAACAGTAAAAGCGGGATTGCCGGCGGCAGCACACGCTTTCCGCGCTGTCCGACTCCGTTGCTGACCACATCATAGACATAGAGCGCCCACAGATATGCCCCGAACTCCATCAACACACAATACGCAAAATTGGCAGTCCACAGAATAACCCTTGCCAGATTGCCTTCCCTGCCATTCTCATACCATGCGATCCCATTCGTTGCAAGAATTGCCATCAACAGTATCATACTAAACCGGAGTGCACGGTTTCTCCATGTATACGACAGATACGCCTGCGCGTTGATCCGCATGATCAGAAGTGCAAGAAACGGTATCATATTGATTTGTAGATAAATACTTGCTCTCACTGCACTTCCTCCTTATCTCTTTTGCTGCTTTATCTCTTCTTCTGCTGTTTTACCTCGTACATACGCGCATCCGCCAGTGCAACCAGCTCACCCGCATCTTCGGATTTCTCGCCCGACAGCGCATACCCCGCACTCAAAGCCAGATGGTATTCTTTGTTACCAACCGTGTTAAACTTCGTTACCTCATCCTGTATCTCATCCATAATGGCAAATACCTGTTCCGTGTTCTGCCACTCTCCGACTGCAACAAACTCATCTCCGCCATAACGCGCCAAAAATATGCCACGCTTTCCCAGTCTGCGGCGAAGGATATCTGCAGCCTGCCAGATGGCATCATCCCCGATGGCATGTCCCAGATTGTCATTAATCTGCTTGAAATCATCCATATCTATCATCAGCAGCCCAAATGTATGGTTCTGTTCCATCATCCACTGCAGATGCGCATCTAATTCCCTGCGATTGTATAGTCCGGTCAGGCTGTCCGTGGTGATCTGCCGGTTCTGCGTATTTACATAGATATACAAAATCGCGATTGAGATGCTTGCGCCCTCTAACTTCCAGTCCTTCGCATATTCCTGCATCAGGATTCCGAATATGGGGATCAGCCCGAATACCATAAAAAATATGCACTCTGCACGCTTTTCACGGGTATCGCTGTGACGCAGCAAATGTGCCGCTATTCCGATGCTCAAAGCAATCAGAAATATGCTCTCTATCCGCACCACATAATAGTAAGCCGGCACCAGTCCCGACTCTCCTGCATTTACGGCAAACTTCTGCCAGGGCACAAGCAGTATCGCTACTGCATCTGCCACAAATACGGTATGTGCTCCCCAACTGATATATTTGGTGTGTCTGCATACTCTGTTCTCATACAGCCGATAAGTCACGTAGCACAGCCATGCGCTTGCAATTCCCGCGCAGACCATCAGCCTCGCCACGTGTATCGCCCACAATCGCAGGTCCGGTGTCTCCCCACACATCCGTGCAATCGGGTTCTCAGCAACCTCCACAATCATATCAAGCATGGTAAAAAGTGTCAGTCCGTCAAAATAGTGGGATGACTTGGTTCTTTCCATCTTGCCATGATTGTTCAGCAGTATCATAAAGAGCATTACAATTGGGAAAATATTGATACTCACGCGCGTCAATTTTTCCATTGCCCAGCCTCTCGCTTTCTAATCGAATTTACATACCGCCATTATAGCATTTATCCATTATATTGCCAATAGAAAATAGAGCATACGCACTATTTTTAACGTTCGTGCCTATGCTCTATCTTATATTTATTACTGATATTTTCTGCGGAACTGTACCGGCGTCATCTCATACGCTTTTTTGAACAACCGGTTAAAATGTTCTACATTCTCGTAACCTACATACTCTGCGATGGACTCCACGGTCTGGTTCGTCTCTTTTAACATGCTCTTCGCCTTTTTCATGCGGGCTGCCTTCACTGCATCCTGGAATGTCATTCCGGCTTTCTCCTTGATATACTTGGAGAGGTATGGCTTTGACAGGTTAAAATTGTCTGCCAGCACATCCAACGTCACATCGGCGTAGTGCTTCTGGATATAGTTCATAATATCCACGATCCGCTCTTCTCTGCCCTCTGTGATGTGTTCATCCCGTGCCAGTTTATTGGCTGCTGCAACTAACGCTGCAATGGAACTGGTGATGATATCCTCATCGATGCCAACGCCCCAGTAATTTTTGCCGTTGCAGATAATCTCCACATAGGCTGCCGCCTTTGACGAAGACCCCTCGGATATCGCATGCTCCTCATAAGCTGCCAGCTCGTAGCTGATGCCAAAATACATCTTGATCGCATTGCTGACTGCATCCAGACGACCATTACCGGTTGTCTCAATGACGCGGCGCTCTTTGTCCTGCTCAATAACAACCTGTGCGGTGATGCCTTCTTTTTGCTCAAAGTGACACTCTGGGATCTGGAAAATGTCATGGATATTGATGTAATTCTCCTCCAACACGCGGTAGATTGCCTCCGGTGTCAGCTCCTGATGTCTGCGGTCAGAGACACCTTTTACCAGATATCCGACTTCCTCTTTCATCTTATCCGGCAGCGCCATACCAAAGTTCTGTTTTAAGATGAACGCTACGCCGCCCTTTCCGGACTGGCTGTTGATACGGATGACATCAGACTCGTACTCTCTGCCCACGTCCTTTGGGTCGATTGGAAGATACGGAACATCCCAGCGC
>CAVCFM010000427.1:0-12125 GCA_963601305.1 bacterium
CGGATACACAATGTATTTCGAACTTTGCACCTCGCAGGTCATGCCGGCATTTAAGACGGGAACCGGCAGACAATCCAACGCCTCGCAGAGCTGTAAGTATTCATAAAAGCCGATGCCGTAGGTGGTATAGTAAGGGGCTGTGGCAGTGCCGGACCAGATATCCTTTCCCTGTGGCCTGGCAGCCACATCTCCTACGGTGACGGTACCGTTTATTGTAAATGAAAGACCATTGCCAATGGAATCTTTCCAACTGTACATACTTTCCTCATCCCGGCCCTCGATGACACAGCCTCCCGGAAAACGCAGAAACGACGGGGTAAGGCTCTCGAGATATTCACCGATATCCTTGCGGATCGGAAGTGATTTATAGGTGTCTTCCGGCATCAGGGATACCATATCTAAGGATACGGAACCGGAGTTGATCTGCACACAGAACCGCAGGTCGTCATTTACAGTGGTATCCGGGATCAGGGTAACCTCATATTTCATCCAGCTGTCAGTCACAGCAGGGATGATCGCCTCCGCATAGACCGTGCCGTCGGTGTGTTCCAGAGACAGACGCACAGATCCGTTGTAATTGTCATTTCCTTTTAGAAAAACAGAAGCATTGTAGGATTCGCCAGCGGTCACGGCAAGTCCGTCCAGATAGCCCACATTTGCAATTCCCTGCCAATTTTTATCGGTGTTGGTGAGGATGGCATAGTGTGGGTTATTTTCATTTAAGTATGTGCCGTCAGTGCTTCCGTCTGCGATGCGAAAGTTAAGTACCTCGTTGTTGCTGTTGATCCAGCCATGCATACCGGCATTGGCAGCAGCGCTTCCGTATTCAAAAGAACGGTTTTTGATCAATTCCGCATAAAGTCCACCGTCGACTGCATAGTTGATGTCTTCGAGGAATAACCCGTAGAGCGTATCGGAAATCTGGCTGGAATCATCCAGACCAGAGGTGTCACAGTCAACGGTATAGTCGGCGGTAACCGCCACAGACGCATCAGAGGTATCACTGCTTGGGTCGCCCTGGACTGCTGTATCGGAAGTGTTCATAGAACATCCGCTGACAACACATAAGGCGCCAATGCACGTGCACAGACATCGTTTAAAATTGGTTTTCATAGTTCTTTCCTCCTAATTTGAATACATTTGATGGAAAATACAATAAAAAATCATGAAAAATAACACTGCATATTTAGGCATTTTTACCTATAAATGCAGATTGTACTGCTTTTGCATATAAAATATCATATGAAACACTGCAAGTATAGCATTGACTTTTGTATAATATAATAGTATTATATAAAAAGCTAAAGTAATTTATAAAAAAATAAATTGCATGCAAAAATCAAAAGATTGCAAATATAAAATGCCGGTTTGGGAAAGTGGTAAGGAGGAGGCTATGAAACGCAAGAAAATCGACCGATTCTTAAAAAAGACAGTTGCGTTGGGACTAGTTATGGTACTTGGGCTGGGGGGACTTGGTATCGATAAGGTGGCCGCTGATGAAACATCTTCTGAGGAAGGGACGGAGGAACAGGAAACGGACAGCACTTACAGCGCTGACGGGACAGAGTATGACAGTGAACGGATTTCGAACAATTACACAGTTGTGAGCGCCGGGTATACACTGCCTGTGTATACGGGGGAGGCAGTCACTTACGCGGCGGGTGAATATGCGGTGGAGCTGGAAAATGGAAAGGAGACATCGGACACCAGGGAATATAAAATGGCAGACACGGTGCTTGATCTTACGACGGGAGACACCGTTACATTGGTGATCGAGGTGCCACAAGACGGGCAGTACATAGCAGCATTTGATTATCTCTCCTATGATGATTCCATTCTGCCGTTAAATATCGGAATGAAGGTAGACGGTGCATATCCTTTTTATGAGTGCAGAACATTGGAATTTGAGACGACATGGGAACCGGATGCGGAGCCATCTTATGACAGATATGACAATGAGGTGGTAACTGTTCCGAACAAAGTGATCCAGTGGGAGAGCAAATATCTGATGGATTCCAGCTATCGCCATTCCATGCCGCTGGCACTGGAACTGACAGCGGGGACACATGAGATCGAACTGGAGATAAAAGAGGGAACGTTTTTATTTGGAGGTATTACACTGGAGGCACCGAAGCAGGTGGAAAGCTACACCGGTTCCACGGAGGCAGCGGGAAGTAATCTGATTGAGATCCAGGGAGAGGATTACAGCAGCACGAACAGCTCTTCCATCCACGGAGTTGCAGAGTATGATACCAGCTTAGATCCCTACGAGACGACCGATACGGTGTTAAATACGCTGGATTCCGATTCTTTTGGGACTGCGGGGCAGCAGGTAACTTACGAGTTTACGGTTGAGGAAGCAGGGTACTATTATATAGCAATGAATTACCGCCAGTCGGACAAAACCGATTTTCCGGTATTCCTGGATGTGGCGATAGACGGGGAGATCCCGAATACAGCGTTTGCATCTTACGGGATGGCATATACATCGAAATATCAGACAACAACGCTTAGTGATGAAGAGGATCATTACCTGAGTGTTTATCTGGATGAGGGAACCCACACCATTTCGTATACCATCAGTATGGACGAAATCTGCTACATTATGGAAGCCCTTGACGAGATCATGTCGGAGGTAAATGACCTTGCACTGGAGATTACCAAGGTGGCAGGAACAAATTCGGATAAATACCGTGATTTAAAGCTTTCCAAATATATTCCGAACCTTGAGGAGGAATTATATGGATATGCAGACCAGCTGTGTGAGCTGGAGCAGAGCGCGCTAAAATGGAGCAACAGCAGCAAGAACGTGGCAGTGATGTCATCAATGTTGATCGCGGCGGAACAGCTGAGAAGTCTTGCGGATAATCCGGACGAGATCCCTTACCGTGTGGGAGAGCTCTCGACGAGTCAGAACTCTGTCAACCGGTATCTGGCAAACACAATTGATAACCTGAAGGAAAATGGCATTGCGATCGACCGGATCTGGATCTATCAGGAAGACAGCCAGCTGCCCGGTAAGCCGGGATTTTTTAAAGCCTGTATCATGAACATCGGACGGTTTATCGCCTCTTTTACAGAGCAGGCATATTCTACGAGCAATACCAATTCCGAACATCTTCAGGTATGGGTGAATCGCTCCAGCCAGTATGTGCAGATCATGCAGAAGATGATCGATGAATATTTTACACCGGAGACAGGCATCGAGGTGGATATCAGTATTATGCCGGATCAGTATAAGCTGGTGCTTTCCAATTCCTCCGGGGATGCGCCGGATGTGGCGACCGGTATCAACTATACCATCCCCTATGAACTTGGAATTCGTGATGCATTGGTGGATCTGACACAGTTTGAGGATTTTGAAGAGGCGGCAGAGCCTTACGAGAGCGGATTTTTTATGACGGGAACCATTGGGGATGGAATCTATTCCATGCCGGAGACGATGAACTTCTGGGTGCTTTTTTATCGGACAGATGTACTTGAAAAACTGGGCCTGGAAGTGCCGGATACCATGGATGATGTCATTGATATGCTGCCGGAGCTGCAGATGAGAGGACTGAATTTCTATTATCCGACGGCCGGCATGCTGCAGATGCGCAATTTCCACGGAACGACACCGAGTATCATGCAAAATGGCGGTACGCTTTATTACGATACCGCATCTGCGGGAACCGCACTTGGAAGTGAGACATCGGTTAAGGGATTTACGGAATTGACGGATTTGTTTACCATCTATAATCTGCCGGTCAATATCGATAACTTTTATCAGCATTTCAGGAGTGGTGATCTGCCAATCGGAATTGCAGATTATACGACCTATAACTTATTGACCAACGCGGCGCCGGAGTTGTCAGGTTCGTGGGAGATCTCACTTATCCCGGGAACCGTGCAGGAGGATGGAACCGTTGACCGTACCGTGTGTGGATGTGCGGAGAGCAGTGTGATTTTTAAGAGTGATTCCGAGCGGGAAGCAGAAGCGTGGGAATTCGTCAAGTGGTGGTCATCCACCGAGGTGCAGGCGGAATTCGGGCAGACGCTGCAGATTACTTACGGAGATGAATATCTCTGGCCGACTGCAAATATGGATGCCTTTGCACAGCTTTCAGTTGAGAGTTCTGCACGGGAAGTGATCATCGAGACGGCAAAGAATGTAGTTGATATCGCAAGGGTTCCGGGTACCTATCTGCTGGAACGCGAGATGAGCAATGCATTTAACGATATTGTAGTCAACGGAGAAAACGAGCAGACGCGTATTGATGAGGCAGTGAAAACGATCAATCGTGAGTTTGAGCGGAAACTGGAAGAATTCGGATATAACGACAGTGAGGGAAATGTGATAGAGGAATACGAGATCCCGACGCTTGAGACAGTGCGCAGACTTTTGGGACGGACAGAAGAACAATGAGGGAATGGGGTGAAAAAATGCAGATAAAAAAGAAGAAAAACAGTATCGGAAGACGCGAAAACAATAATAGAAGCGGGTATGTTTTCATGGCGCCGTATGCGATTATTTTTATAATTTTCATTTTAATCCCTGTGCTTCTGGCGGTTGTGTTATCTTTTACAAATTTTAATGCCATTGAGTGGCCGTCCTGGGTAGGATTTTTGAATTACATCACATTGATCACAAGTGATGAGGTGTTTATGCAGCATGTTCTGCCAAATACCGTTGTGTATGCGGTGGTGGTCGGAATCGGTGGATATATCTTATCTTTTGTGCTGGCATGGGCGCTCTGTAACCTTACAAAAGTGCCAAGAACGATATTTGCGCTGATCTTATATTCGCCGAGTATGACAACCGGAGTTGCAATGACAGTGCTGTGGAAGGTTATTTTCTCCGGTGACCAGACCGGATTGTTAAACAGCTGGCTGATGAGCCTTGGGATCATCAATGAACCGATCATCTGGCTGGTAAATACAGACTATCTGCTTCCGATTGTAATTATTATCGGACTGTGGTCGTCCATGGGCGTGGGATTTCTTTCCATGATCGCAGGAATCTTAAACTCCGATGAATCATTATACGAAGCGGCTGCCATCGATGGCGTAAAGAACCGTTTTCAGGAAATGATCTACGTTACGATCCCGCAGATGAAACCGCAGATGTTATTCGCGGCGGTTATGGCGATTGTGGGAGCGTTTCAGAACGGATTGGTTTCGACACTGCTGACCGGAAATCCTTCACCCGGATATGCAGCGCAGTTAATTGTTAATCACATTGAAGATTATGGTTTCCTTCGCTATGAGATGGGATATGCGGCGTCGGTATCTGTGGTGCTGCTGTTGATCGTCCAGATGTTCTCGAAAGCGGCAAATTCGCTGCTTGCCGAAGATGATGAAGTATAAAGGGGGTAGGGGAAATGGCATATAGAGGGAAAAAGATCAATCCCCAGAAGTTTGAACGGGGGCAGATTAAGATCATAGTAATGATCCTTCCGGTGGTTATTTTTATGGCAATGCCGATCATTTTTATCGCAAACCATGCATTTAAACCGATGGAGGAGCTGTTTGCATTCCCACCGACGTTTTTTGTGAGAAATGCAACACTGGATAATTTTACAAAGCTGATCAAGTTCAGCCGCACCGCGGGAATCCCGCTGAGCCGTTACGTGTTTAACAGCGCTGCGGTCACGGTGCTTACGGTCGGGCTATCCCTGCTTTTTACCACATGTGCGGCATTTGCACTGGCAAAGCTAAAATTTAAGGGAAGAAATCTGATGATGCAGATAAACCAGGTTGCCATCATGTTCGTTGCAACAGCGGTACTGATCCCGAGATATCTAGTCATCTGCAAACTTGGCATGATCGATACGATCTGGGCTCATGTGCTTCCGCTTGTGGCAATGCCGGTGGCACTGTTTCTGGTAAAACAGTTTGTGGAGCAGGTGCCGGATTCTCTGATCGAGGCGGCATATATGGATGGGGCAACAGATTTTGTGGTGTACCGGAAGGTTATCATCCCGATGATCAAGCCGGCAATTGCGACGGCGGCAATTCTTGTTTTTCAGCAGGTGTGGACGAATATGGAGACTTCTAATTACTATATGAATGACGACAGCATGAAAACGCTGACATTCTATATGAACTCGCTGGTAAACGCGAACAATACCGTCTCCGGACAGGGAATTGCGGCGGCAGCGACATTGATCATGTTCATCCCGAACCTGTTACTATTTATTATTTTACAGAATAATGTCATGAATACTATGGCACATTCAGGGATTAAGTAAGTGAGGAAGGACGACAAGAATGAGAAAGAGAAGTAATCTTTTTAAGAGAATAACAGTTGCCTTCCTGACCACAATGGTTTTGTCCTGCGGGCTGTGCAGCATCACAGTAGAGGCAGAGACACCTTACAAGACCTATACGCTGGATGGATACGATAATTTCCAGGAGACACAGACGGCATATCTGGCCCGTGAAACAGTTGTAAAATTCGGCGATGAGTTCATGAGCAATCCCAGTGACATGTGCATTACGGATGATGGAGAGATCTATGTGGCGGATACCGGAAATGCAAGGATCCTTGTGGGAAACGAACAGGGGGAACTGATCAAGATTATCGGTGAGGGCACGCTGGTAACGCCCAAGGGAGTGTATGTTACCGATGACAAGCACATTTATGTGGCGGACCGCGATGCACAGGCGGTATTTGAGTTTGATGCAGACGGAACGGTGTTAAACACATACACGAAGCCGGACAGCCCGTTATATGGGGACAGTTTAAGTTTCCTTCCGTTAAAAATTGTGGTGAACGATGCAGGTGTGATGTACATCATATGTGAGTCTAACACCAACGGTATCGTGGAGATTTCGCCGACGGAGGGAGGAACGTTCTTAGGATATTTCGGAACAAACTATGCATCGACGGATATCCGCACGATCATTTACCGCGCGATACTTACCGACGCGCAGCGGGCAAAGATGGTAAGCAATATTCCATCCACGCCCGGAAATCTTGCGATTGATGAGAAGGGGCTGATCTATACAGTAACACGCGGAGATGGGGATAAGACATTAAAGCGTTTGAATATAGCGGGGATCAACCTGATCGAAACGAATGTCAGCGATTCGGTTCCGGCGGCAGTGGCAGCGGGAAATCACGATAATGTGTATGTGGCATCGCAGCAGGGATATATATATGAATACAACAATGAAGGAGACCTTCTTTATGTGTTCGGCGGGGCGGATGATGGAACCCAGCGTGTGGGACTTTCGACGATGGTAAGCAGTATCCAGGTGGATGTGAATGACTGTATCTATATTCTGGATTCCGATAAAAGTCAGATCCAGGTGTATGAGCCGTCTGAATTTACCGACCTCTTACATCAGGCATTGTATCTCTATTCCAAGGGACGCTATACGGAGAGCAAGGAACCATTGACAAAAGTCCTTGAGATGAACAGTATGTTTGACTATGCGAATAAGGCGATGGGAAGAGCCTATTTTCAGGAGGAAAACTATGAGGAGGCGCTGCGCTATGCAAGGCTGGCAAAGGATTACGAGGGGTATTCCGATGCGTTCTGGGAGATACGGAATCAGTGGTTAAAGCATAATATCATACCGGTGCTGCTGCTTCTTGCCGCAGTGTATGTCATCTTAAAGATGGTAAAATATTTTGATAAAAAGAAGCAGATCCTTGCGAAACCGAGGAGCTTCTGGGAGAAAAAGAAACAGAATCCGGTGATCGCAAACCTGCTTTATGGAAAATATTTTATGAAGCATCCCATTGACGGCTCTTACGGAATTGCCAGAGAGGGAAGGGCATCCTGGGCGGCACCGAGTATACTGCTGGCGGCATTTACATTGGAGTTTATCATTGACAAATATCTGTGCGGATTTTTACAGAAGACCGTGCAGGAGGGAAGATATGAGATCTTCTCCGATGTGGGAACGATTTTCCTTGTGGTACTGGCACTGACGACCTGCAATTATCTGGTATGTACCATTAATGAGGGAGAGGGCACGGTAAAAAAGATCTATACTTATTTCTGCTACAGCCTGATGCCATATATCCTGCTCTTGCCGTTTGAATTTTTGCTGACACATATATTGACGGACAACGAACAGTTTTTGATCACACTGTTGCATCTGGTCATGATAGGATGGGTTATCGTGCTGGTAGTATTAGCGATTAAGGAGGTCAACAATTATACGGCGGGGGAGACATGTAAGATCATCTGTCTGACTATATTTACAATTTTGATCCTGGCATTGCTGATTTTTATTGTTTATGTTTTGTGGGCACAGGTATTTGAATTTATCAGTGCAGTATTTGGAGAGGTGGTGTATCGACTTGGCTTTTAAAAAGAAAAAACGGTTTGCGTCGCTTGCGGCAGCTTTTACGGCGGCAGCGATCATGCTTGCATCAGTCCCGCACACCACCGTATATGCAGTGGAGGCTTCGGTTGACGCACAGACAGAGAGTACGGAGGAAACTTCGGCTGATGCGCAGACATCAGAGAGGGAGGAAAGCGTCGGCAAAGTGGATGAGTCTGAGTGGATCACACTCGACGATTATGAATTGATAACAGAAAATGATACATATAAAATGTATCTCTATGCGCCGCGGCTTTCTGTCATTCTGGAAAACAAGGAAACGGGGACTAAGATAGAATCCACCTTAAGTGATGAGATGGACGATGGAAACAGTAATACATCCTGGAATGCTTATATGAAATCCGGGATTGTCATTCAGGCGATCATAGGGACAAACAATACCTACCAGGTGGATATGATCACCTGTGAGAACACGATCCAAGTGTCCAAGATCGATAACGGCTTTTCGGCAGAACTCTATTTTGACGGATATGGGTTCGGGCTTACCGTGAATGTGACACTGGATGGCGAAGATCTGGTGGTGAATGTGCCGGATGAGTCCATTGTGGAGGAAAAAGAGAATTATTATATTTCCACGATCAGCCTGTTCCCGTTTATGGGGTACAGTTATCTGGATGATAAGGAAGGCTATATGTTAATTCCCGATGGCAACGGGGCGCTGATCTATCTGGATGATAAAGAGGGACGCTATTCCACCGGATTTTCCCAGCTGATTTACGGAACGGATTACGGATTTGCCGATTCTTCAGATACGGCACTGATGAATGACGAAATCGAAATGGTAAGGAGTGCCAACGAGGTGTTGGCGCCGATATTCGGAATGGCGCATACCGATGAGCAGATCGGTTATCTTGCAGTGGTGGAAAAGGGAGAGAAGCGCGCCAGTATCGAGGCGCATCCGAATGGAGTCATGGTAAATTACAACCGCTGTTTTGCAAAGTTTCTGCTGCGGGATATCTATATTCAGCCGCTCAACAATTCCAATTCGGGAACCATGACGAAGGTGGAGGATGAACGGACGCATACCGACCTTCAGGTGCGCTACATGCTGTTAGCGGGGGATGAGGCAGATTATTCCGGCATGGCGGTACACTACCGCAACTATCTGCTGGATAACAGTCTGGTGACGCCAAAAGACGATTCCTACAGTACGAGAGTAGATTTCCTTGGGACTGACCGCGAGGAGTTTCTGATGGGGACGAAGGCAGTGACGGTCACCACGGTGGATGATATTGCGGATATCTATGAGGAATTACAGGAAGCAGGGGTTGAGAGTCTTGTTTCGGTGTACAAGGGATGGCAGAAGGGAGGCGTTTATAACCTTCCGATCACAAAGTATAAAGCGGACCGCCATATCGGGGGAACGAGTGCGTTGACGGAGCTGATCGCAGATTCTGCGGAGGATGGATATCAGCTGTATTTATACAACGATGCGCTGCGTATCAATCCGGTCACGAACGTGGCGACGTTTAACACGATCAAGAAGATCAACAAACGGACTTTCACGGAGGATCTCTGGGCGCAGGTGTATGACACGTTCTACTTCCTCACACCGTCTAAGAGCACAGATCTATTAGAAACGTTTGTGGAGTCTTACACCAAAAAAGGAGTGAGCAATCTGGCGCTGGCAGGAATCTCGGACAGCCTGTACTCTTACAGCTACAAGGGAGAGTTTTATACCAGATATGATGTGGCAGATGCCTACAGCACGCTGGTGGATACGGTCAGTCAGGATACAAATCTGCTGCTGGAGCAGCCGTTTGCATATCTGTGGAATGATACGGATGCGTTTTTGGATATGCCGTTAGGCTCGTCCGATTATATGTATGTCGATGAGGAAGTGCCGTTCCTTTCCATGGTGTTAAAGGGTGTGGTGCCGATGTACTCGGAATATGTGAACTTTGAGGCGAACAAGACAGAGTTTTTCCTTCAGATGGTGGAATCCGGTGTATATCCGTCTTTCTACATTACCATGGAAAATTCCTCGGCGTTGATCTACACCAACTCCTCAGAACTGTACAGTACCGAATACAGTACTTATCGGGATACGATCATCGACTATGATGCGGCGCTTCGGGAAGTGGCAGAAGCAGTTGAGGGAGCTTGTATCATCGGGCACGAGAAACTGGATAACGGTGTGACCGTTGTGACCTACGACAATGGGATCGCTGTTTATGTGAATTATTCAGAAAACAGGCAGACGGTAAATGGTGTTACCGTGGATGCAATGTCTTATAAGGTAGGTGAGGTAAAATGACAAAAAAAGCGGACAGGGAAGAAAAAAGAAACAAAAAGAGAGTGAAGCCGGGGCGTCTGGCAAGGCGCGAGGCATTGACAGGGCTGTTGTTCGTATCGCCCTGGATCGTGGGGGCAGTGCTGTTTTTGGCATATCCGCTTGTCACATCGTTCTGGTATGCACTGAACAATATCAGGATCACACCGCTTGGAAAAAATTTCACCTTCCTCGGATACGGAAACTTTACACAGATCCTTTTGTCAGATGCAGATTTCCCGACGCAGCTGATAGATTATCTGGTGTCCACTTTGATCTCGGTTCCGGTGATCGTGGTATTTGCGTTGATTATCGCTATGATGCTAAATGAGAACATCCGGGCAAAAGGATTTTTCAGATTAATCTTCTTTTTGCCGGTGATCATTGTCAGCGGTCCGATCCTTGGTATGCTAAACCAGCAGGGGGCAGGGAGCATTACCGCGATCGATACACAGGCGATCACAAGCGCGATCACGGGATTTTTGCCGGACGCACTGGGGGAGCCGATCGCCGAAGTCTTTGAGAATATGGTGACGATCCTGTGGTATTCCGGCGTGCAGATTTTGATCTTTTTATCCGGATTGCAGAAGATTGACCGCTCCATGTATGAGGCAGCGAAAATTGACGGTGGTTCCGGCTGGGAGTGCTTCTGGAAAATTACACTGCCGACCATCAAACCGCTTATTCTGCTAAACTGTGTATACACGATTGTATTTATCTCGAATAATGACCAGAATTCCATTATTGAACTGATAAAAAATGCAATGTTTTCCGGAACCGCAGAAAAAGGGTACGGGTATGCTTCAGCAATGGCATGGCTCTACTCAGCGGTCGTGCTTTTGATCGTCGGATTTTTCGCACTGCTTTTTGTGGCTAAAAAAGATGTCTATGAAAGGCAGGTCAAGAAAGCGAAGAAAGCGATGAAAAAAGAGCAGCGGCTTGTGAAAAAGACAGAGAGGAGGAGTGCAAGAAATGCGAGAAAAATTCAGAGAGCAAGAAAAAAACGAAAATATTCTACGTATGCGTAAGTTCCTGCTCGGTTCAAAAGACCGGGAAGGCTTTCTTAAGATGCTTGTCATATATGCATTATTGATCTGTATCGGGTTTATCTACCTGTATCCGATCCTCTACATGATAAGCAACAGTTTTATGTCGCTGGACGATCTGCTCGATTCCTCCATCAACTGGATCCCTAGCTCGCTGACGCTTTCCAATTACGCGCAGGCGGCAAAGAGCATGGACTTTTTTAAGTCACTTGGACAGAGCATTCTGATCGCGGGAATTCCGACATTGTGCAATGTGGTGTCCTGTTCCCTGGTCGGGTACGGACTTGCACGCTTTGAGTTCCCCGGGAAAAAAGTGATTCTCGCGATCATTATATTTTCATTTGTGCTTCCGAGCCAGATCACAATGATCCCGACTTATGTGCTTTACTCCAATATGGGGATTCTTGGAACGCTGTGGTCGTTTATCCTTCCGTCTGTTCTCGGAATGGGGATCAATGGACCGATTT
>CAVCFM010000428.1:0-3181 GCA_963601305.1 bacterium
ACCTCGATGAGCTTCGCCGCCGGATTCTTATGTGGATCATCGGTAAACAGCCCATCAATATCGGAGAGCAGGATCAGCAGATCTGCTCCCACCAAAGATGCCACAATGGCAGAAAGCGTGTCATTATCGCCAAACTGCATCTCGTATGTAGATACGGTATCATTTTCATTGACAATGGGAATCGTACCTAATCGGAATAATTCCTCAAAGGTATTTTTCGCGTTCTCTCTGGAAACAGGATTGACCATGGTATTCTTCGTCATAAGAACCTGACCTGCCACCTGGTTGTACTCCGCGAACAGCTTCTGATAGATCATCATCAGTCTCGCCTGTCCCACTGCTGCACACGCCTGTTTCGTGGAAATATCCCGCGGTCGCTCTTCCATGCCCAGTGTCTGTCTTCCCACCGCGATGGCGCCGGAGCTTACCAGGCACACATCCATGCCACGGTTTCTCAGGTTGCACAGTTCCCGCACCAGATGCTCTAGTTTTGTAAAATTCAGGCACCCGGACTCCTCGTAATTTAAGGAGGAGGAACCTATTTTTACCACGATCCTCTTCTTTTTTGCAAAGTCAAAATTCTTCTGTTCCATGATTCTAGTCGCCCCCATCTTAACGTTCTGTAATACTTTATCATATCTTCATGGAAATGGCAAAATTTTTATTTACCAAGTACCTGATTGCGGTATTCATTTGCAGACACACCCACCTGCTTTTTAAATACCCTTGAAAAATGGGCTAAGTCCAAAAAGCCAACCTGTTCGGAGATATCTCCGATGCGCAAAGACGGGTCACTGAGCAGCTCCTTCGCATGCTCGATCCTCGTGTGATTTAAGATGTCGGAAAAACTCTGCCCGGTATGGCGGTTCAGCAGTTTGCTCAAGTGCCACTGGCTCACATACGTCTTCTCCGCCACCTCGCTTAAGGTCAGCTTCTGCGTATAATTTTCTTCAATATAAGCAAGCGCATTTTTCACAATAAAACTGCCCGATGCGTTCTCGCTCTCCCGCTCGTCCCCGGTGTGCTCTGCCTCTTCCTCTTTTCCTGTAATTCCCTTCTTTTTTAAGTTGGCGCACATACAGTCGATGGCTTCCTCCAGCTCATCCATATTCGACGGTTTTAACAGAAAACGCGTCACGCCGAGCCGGATCGCCTCCCTCGCATATTCAAAATCGCGGTACCCGGTCAGCACACTGACCTCGATATCCGGGAACTGCGAGTCAATGGCAGCGATCATCTGCAATCCATTCATCTCCGGCATACAGATGTCCATAAACACGATATCCGGACGCTCCTTTTCAATCAGCGCCTTGCCTTCAATGCCGTCGTTCGCCATCGCCACAACGCGGCAGTTCCAGCGCTCCCACGGAATACTTCTCATAAGCCCCTCAACAATAATGGGCTCATCATCCACCAACAATACCTTATACATAACGCTCCCCTTTTTCGTATATGCCAAAATCGACGACACCTGATGGTCTCGCCGATTCTGATTTACTATCCTTATATTAGCCTTTTATCGCGCCTGCTGTCAATCCTTTGATAATGTTTTTCTGAAGCAGGATATATACGATCATAACCGGGACAACAATGATCGTCACCGATGCTGCCATGAGTCCGAAATCGGTTCCGTACTGGGAACTGATTTCCTCTAACAGCGTACAGACCGGATAATTCTGTTTGTGGCCTGCGATCATGATCTTTTGTACAAACAAGTCATTGTATGACCACAGGAAACTGAATATCGCAACGGTTGCTAAAGAAGACCGGCACAGCGGCACGATGATCCTTCCAAACACCTGAAAGACGTTTGCGCCCTCCATATAAGCGGATTCTTCCATATCAAGCGGGATGCTCTTCATAAAACCCGTCATCACGATCGTTGCAAAGCTCAGATTTCCTGCGATCTGTGGCAGGATAACCGCCGTCTTGGTTCCAAGGATCCCCCAGTCGATGATCATCTTATAGACCGGGATGATCGTTGCAAATGCCGGGAACATCAGACTTGCCACGATCAGTCCGTCAATGACTTCCCTGCCCTTGAAACGGTATCTCGTCAGTGCAAATGACATCAGTGAGGCGAGCACCATCACCCCGATGGTCACACAGCCGGATATGATAAAGCTGTTCTTGTAGGCATTTAACACATTGAGCTTGGTAAACGCATTGTGATAATTCATCAGCGAAAATTCCTTCGGAAGCGCAAACGAGGAACGAAGCACCTCCGCCGATGGCTTAAAGGAGTTTATCACAACCCAGGCAAATGGGAATACGGTGAGCACTGCCCAAAAGATCAACACGATATAGATCGCGGTCATTCCCGGCGTAATCTTTGCTGTTCTCTTTTTCTTTGACACATTCACGCAAACTGCTGCATCCATCTTACGCCACCTCCTGTTTTACACTCATTTTCTGCCCTTCGGCACGCTTTCTCGCACGCTCCTGTTTTTCCAGCCGGCGCTCTTCTTGGTCCTGGGTAAGGAATCCCACACCCTTGGACACGACCACGCCAAGTACTACGATTAAGAGTGCCTGTGTCGACGCATAATCATAATTGTTCAATCCGTATGCGGTCTGGTACATATAAGTTCCAAGGAAATGCGTCAGTCCCTGCGGCGCCCCGTTTGGAGAGAGCACCCACGGAAGGTCAAATACTTTTAACGCACCCGTTACCGCCAGTGTCACCGATGTGAAGAACACCGGTTTTAAGCATGGCAGTGTGATGTAAAATACCTGCATAAATTTACTGCATCCATCAATGGAAGCCGCCTCGTAGATATCATCCGAGATATCTGCAAGTCCGGTTAACAGAATTACAAAGTAAAATCCAATATAGCTCCAAAGTGTCGGTATACAAATCATCGTAAATGCATGTTCCGGTCCGAGCCAGAGTACCGGCTCTTTTCCAAAGTGCTCGAGTATCTGATTTAACATACCGCCGTTATAGTTATAGAATAACTTAAATAAAAGACCAATTGCTGTTGCGGATATTACCACCGGGAAAAAATATACGGTACGGAATAGCTGCTGGAATCTTTTTATCTGAGATACCATAACTGCAAGGACAAATGCGATACCGACTTCAAAAATTACCGTCAATACCATCATTTTGATGGTATTGACCAGAGCAGACCGCACATCCGGATCTGTCAGTAATTTTTTATAATTAGATAAGCCGATA
>CAVCFM010000429.1:0-502 GCA_963601305.1 bacterium
ACAGATTCGTGCAAAGCTCAAACGTCAGGCTGAGGAGGATGATAATATCTACGATCCGGAGTTTGAAAAAGAGATTGAAGAAAGACTGGCCAAACTCGACGAGGAATCCCGGTCCGAATTCTACCGGATCCGGACACACAGGAAGAATGACGGAATCCTCTCTGCCAGGGAGATTGATCTGCTCACTCTGGAGGCTATGGAGCGGTCATACTATCATTACAAAGGCATAGAATACGAAAAACCGAAGTATAAGAAAGAATTTCACTTCGGAGGATAAAACCCGCAGCTGCTATAATGTGCTTACCAAGGCAGCTGGTAGGGGTGGCATACCCGTTCCGAGTCTTGACGGAAGGGGGAATGTTTTATGAGTACATATGAAGAATTCATGGTATTACTTACGATTGCTATTTTAATCGTTGCTATTTTGGACTATGTCAACCATAAAAAATAACTGCCCCTAAAACTCTTGGCCGAGTGAGGGCAGTTATTTTTGCTTTTATCT
>CAVCFM010000429.1:512-2030 GCA_963601305.1 bacterium
CTTTTATCTTGTGCCGGAACAGGTAGCGCACACTACCTGCCAGCTGTCTTGCTAAGTACATTATAGCTTTTCTTTTCAAATAATGCAAGTAGGTAATCAGTCAAAAATACACTGTAAATAATAGGAAGGAGAGCAAAATGCCAGCATATAAGTACAAATTAAAAGACGGCAAAACAATCAAGTGGTATGCCAACTTCTACTATACCGATTGGACTGGTGAGAAGAAGCATATCTGCAAAAGGGGATTCTCTACACAGCGTGAAGCAAAAGAATATGAACGTACTTTCATGGATCAGCAGAATGCTACCAGCGACATACTGTTCTCCTCGCTTGTTACCAATTATCTCGATGATATGGAACACCGCCTCAAGCCTACCACAATGGAGAATAAGCGGTTTATCATAGACACGAAGCTGCTTCCCTACTTCGGAAGGCAGAAGGTATGTGACATTGATACAATCAAAATCCGCAAATGGCAGAATGAGCTTATCTCATTCCGAGATGAAGGCGGAAAACCTTTCTCCCAGACATATCTGAAAACTGTAAACAATCAGATGTCCGCTATTATGAATTATGCTGTCTCGCACTACCACCTCGCCCTCAATCCCTGCAAGGCCGCAGGCAGTATGGGAAAAAGCAATGCTGACGAAATGAATATCTGGACACAGGCTGAGTACGAGAAATTTTCCAAGGCTATCAGCAAATCATCTATGAAGCTGGCTTTTGATATCCTGTTCTATACCGGTATGCGTTCCGGAGAGCTGCTCGCACTGACACCAGCGGATATTCTCCCATCCAAGAGGATAGACATAAACAAAAACTATGCAAAGGTAAAGGGGAAAGAGATATTTCTGGAACCAAAGACACCAAAGTCCAAAAGATGTATCTCCATTCCAGATTTCCTGTATGACGATATTGAGAAGTACATTTCAAAGCTATATGGGATTGAAAAGGGCGATCGGATATTCTACTTCCAGAAGACCGCTCTGGAAAAAGAAATGAAAAGAGTGTCAGAAAGGGTTGGTCTGAAGCCGATCAGGGTACACGATCTGCGGCACTCCCACGCAAGTATGCTCATAGAGCTTGGGTTCTCTGCTCTGGAAATTGCAGACCGGCTCGGTCATGAATCCGTAAAGACTACTCTTGACACGTACTCACATCTTTATCCTGATAAGGACCAGAAACTTGCGGACCGGCTGAATCAGTTCCGAAACCAGTAAAATGAAGTTGAAATCATCCGCTGATTGTGATATATTAAGCATAAAGAAAGGCATCTGCTCGAACAGATGCCTCTCAGGAGCCCCACTCCAAAAGGTGGAGTTTCCCGAGTTAGCTTGTTTCTCTAAATAGAGACGCCTACTCTGGTTGCGACAGAGTAGGCATTTTTATTTTCGCTTGTTTCTCTTGTCGAGAAAGGCAAGCAACGCAATAACTAAGCTGCCAAAGGACATCAGCAGAGCTAATATCCCAATGAAAATCGAAATGATTTCATAAGCTGTCATCGGCGCCACCTCCCTT
>CAVCFM010000429.1:2180-9720 GCA_963601305.1 bacterium
CTCCATTAAAAACGTTTTCATCTCTTCGCTGATTCTCTCATACTCATAATCATGTGTTATTTGATAATACAAAAGGGAAAGTCTCCTTTCCCTTTTGCTCACACTGTCCGCAGCTTACTCAAACTCATTCACAGAAACATCATGCTGCCTGCTGTGTCTTTACCGTATTCTCAAGCAGGTTGCTCGCAAACAATGCTTTTCTGACCGGCAATGCCACAAGATAAGCGCCGACTACAGAAATCACATCCTTTACAAGATACGGAACGGATACCGCTACAAACGATGCCGGAAGTGATGTGGATGCCACGATGGCAAACTGGATGACGCCTAACAGATGGCAGATGGCAAGTCCGATGATGCCAAATGCGATGCGCAGTGCCACGTTCTTCTGCTTCATTCCGATTGCACAAAGCAGAGTCAGGAAAATGAAGCCCCAGATAAATCCTCCGCTGTAGCCTGCCAGCCAGGATGGACCGCCTGTCATTCCTGCAAATACCGGGACTCCGACGGTTCCAAGCAGGATGTAAAGCACTGTGGAAGCCGTTCCACGCTTTGTGCCTAACACATAACCGCAGAGTGCCATGGCAAATGTCTGAAGTGTCACCGGAACTCCTGTCGGCATCGGGATCGTCAGAATAGACAACACGCTCAAAACTGCCGTAAACATTCCTACCGTTGCAATAGTTTTCGTTGATATTTTCATAGTTCTCCTCATTTCTGCACAGGTCTTATGTAAAAATTTCCCGCACTAAATTTTACAAGGAGTATCATAACCATTTCGTTTTTGATTGTCAACTGTTTTTATCGTTATGGTTAACAATTATTTTTACAGGTTCTGTTTTTTCCAAAAATCACATCATAATTGATGCTGCGGTAGAATATCTCCTCCACATCTACCTTGGTCACATCGTAATTGCCCAGCATCCACATGGTCTTGGCGATGACTGACTCTAAGGTCATATCGTAGGACTCTAGGAATCTGCAATATTTTTTCATATCATGTCCGACTTCATAGACCGTCATATCGCTGCCCTCATGCGCCACCTGGGTTGCCATGACAACCAGCCGCTGCGGGTATTCCCTGCACAGCCGGTAGAACTCGTCCGCAATGGACTGCGGAATACCGCCCACACCGAAGCTCTCGACAATGATGCAGTCATAATTTTCAAAAATGCTGCGCAACACCTTCGGCTTGATGCCCGGTATCAGCTTCATCAAGAACACGCTCTCATCGAGCTCCTCATAAAAGACAACCTCATGCTCATAAGGAAGCATCGGGATATAGCGCATGATATTCATATCCTGTATGACTGCCAGACACGGATAATCGATGCTGGAAAATGCATTGTAACTCTTCGAGCGCACTTTTTTGGCTCTGGTTCCCGCAATGACTTTTCCGTCAAAAACAAGCACGACACCCTGTGATGTTTCATCCGCCGCATACAAAAAGCTGTCTATCAGATTCGATTTGGCATCGGTGATCTCCATATCAATGGGCTTCTGTGCACCGGTGATCACAATCGGCTTTTTCGTATTCTGCACCATATAGGAAAGTGCCGCCGCCGTATATGCCATCGTATCCGTGCCGTGGGCAATGACAAATCCGTCGTAGTCATCATAATTTTCCCGGATTGCCGCCACCATCTGTTTCCAGTGGCGCGGCTCCATATTTGTGCTGTCGAGGTTTAACAGCTGCAAGGTGGTAACCTCACAGATTTCTGCAACCTGCGGGATATAAGACAGCAGCTCCTCCGGTGTGATCTGTGGGCGCAGTCCATTATCGGAACGCTTGGACGCGATCGTACCTCCGGTGGCAAGCAATAGTATTTTCTTTTTCACGTTCGTTTTTTCTCCATTTCTGTCATTCCAAAATCTCTGCCATCATTTACAGCAGCCCGCGGATATCCGAAAGCAATGCATCCACGTTTTCTTCTTTGGTCGCCCAGCAGGTACAGAAGCGCACTGCACTGTGGGTCTCATCTACGCGCGCCTGATATGCAAATGTATAGTTCTCCCTCAGTTTTTCAAGAACCGCATCCGGCAGTATCGGGAACTGCTGGTTCGATGGAGAATCTATGTAAAACTGCACTCCCATTTTTGTCAATTCGTCTTTTAATTTTTCTGCAAGTCTCGCTGCATGAGCAGATATTTCCATATACCGGTTATCCTCAAAAAGTGTGAAAAACTGGATTCCCAGGAGTCTTCCCTTTGCCAGCATACCGCCCCTCTGCTTGATATTGTAACGGAAATCTTTCTTTAACTCCTCGTTGGTGATCACCACTGCCTCGCCAAAAAGCGCGCCTACTTTTGTTCCACCGATATAAAACACGTCCGTGTTCTTAGCAATATCTGCAAATGTCAGATCATTTTCCCTGCAAGCCAGCCCATAGCCCAGACGCGCGCCATCCAGAAACAGATATAAGCCACGCTCCTTACACACCTGATAGAGCGCCTCCAACTCTGCTTTTTTATAGATGGTTCCAATCTCCGTCGGATTTGAGATATATACCAGCTTCGGCTGTACGATATGCTCAAAACTTTCGTCCGCAAAATGCGCGTCGGTGTATGCCGCCACCTGCTCTGCCGTCAGTTTTCCATCCGGGGTGTCAATGGTCAGACACTTGTGTCCACAAGCCTCCAGTGCACCTGTCTCATGCACATTGATATGACCGGTTGTCGCTGTTATCGCTCCCTGATAAGGACGAAGCGCTGCCGCGATCACAGTAACGTTCGTCTGGGTTCCTCCCACCAGGAAATGTACTGCCGCATCCGGGGCTTCGCATACCTCGCGGATACTGTCCGCCGCTGCCGCGCAGTACGGGTCCTCTCCATAGCCTGCTGTCTGCTCCATGTTGGTCTCTTCTAACCGCTTTAAGATTGCCGGATGGCACCCTTCTGTATAATCACTGTTAAAACGAATCACTTCTATCTTCCTCCTTCATCACCATGCTGTACTTTCTATCCATATTAAAACAAAAACAGCCGGATGGCAATCAAAATTGCCACCGGCTGTCCTGTTATCGATTGGAAGCCTCCACAAGTGCCTCTAACTTCTGGATAGCAAGCCCATTGTCAATCGTCTGTGCGGCAAGCGCAATCCCCTCCGCTATGGAATCTGCCAGGCCGCCCACATAGAGCGTCGCTCCCGCATTTAACAGCACAATATCACGCTTCGGTCCGCGCTCTTTTCCACTTAAGATATCTCTTGTGATCTGTGCATTGACATTTCCGTCTCCGCCGCTTAATTCCTCTAACGAGACCCGCTTCATGCCAAACTGCTCCGGTGTGACCTGATACGTGGTAACTGCGCCGTCTTTGATCTCCGAGACTGTGGTGGCTCCTGTCAACGTGATCTCATCCATATTATCGTCACCGCTGACCACAAGCGCCCGCTCGACTCCAAGGCGGCTCATCGCCTGTGCCACCTGCTCCGTCAGCGCCGGATTATAGACACCGACCACCATCGTTTTTGCGCGGGAGGGATTCGCCAGCGGGCCTAAGACATTAAACACCGTGCGGATTCCCATCTCACTTCTCGCCTGCCCCACATAGCGCATGGACTTGTTAAAAAGCTGTGCAAACATAAATCCGATACCGACTTTCTCCACACAGCGCTCCACAGTCTCCGGTTCCGCCATGATATTGACACCAAGCGCCTCTAACACATCCCCGGCTCCGGATTTGGAAGAGATCGAACGGTTTCCATGCTTTGCCACCGGCAGTCCCGCAGCCGCCACCACAAATGCTGACGTCGTGGAGATATTAAAGGTAAATGTCCCGTCTCCGCCAGTCCCAACCAGATCCACATACCGCTCTACCTTCGGGGCTATCGTCTCCGCCTTATCCCGAAGCACCGACGCAAATCCCACCAGTTCATCTAACGTCTCGCCCTTGACGCGCTCCAGCGCAAGAAATGCTGCAATCTGCGCCTGGGTCGCCTCCCCGCCAAGCATCAGCTCCATCACTCTTCTTGCCTCCTCCTCGGTTAAATTCTTTCCATCTGCCACTGCCGCAATCGCTGTTTTCATAAAAATATCCTCCTGTCATTTTTCTGCTTCATTACCCGCTTATCTTCTTTGCCGCCTGTTACGCTACCCATTCATCGCAGTCCGGAACGTGCGGCAGTATTGCTCCGCAGCTTCCGGTGCATAGTGACTTTGTTCCATCAGCTGTATAAAATAACTTCCCACGATCGCGCCGTCAATATATTCCCTTAGCGGTGCAACGTCCCCTGCTGTCTTAATTCCAAATCCCATCATAACCGGGAGTTCCGTCGTGTCTTTTACTTTCTTTAAATATGATTTAACTTCTTTATGAAATCCATCACCCTGACCGGTCACGCCCATCGATGACACGCAGTACACAAATCCTTTTGCCCCATCAAGGATCTTTGGAATCCTATCCCCGGATACCGGAGACACCAGCTGTATCAGGATTGTGGTATCGGATTGCTTTAAATACTGCTGTAATTCCTCCTGCTCCTCCAACGGCAGATCCGGGATGATCAGTCCATCCACTCCAACCTCATTGCATTTCTTCACAAACGCCTCCACACCGTAATGAAGGATGGTATTGTAATACATCATATACACAAGCGGTAACTTTACGCCCTCCGCGCGGAGCTCCTCTGTCATCATAAATATTTTTTGTAAATTTACCCCGCCGCAGATTGCCCGGTAAGATGCCTCCTGAATAACCGGTCCGTCTGCCACCGGGTCCGAAAACGGTACGCCAAGCTCCACGACATCACAGCCGCCTCGCTCCTGTGCCTTTAAAATTTCTTTGGTTGTCGCAAGATCCGGGAGACCTGCCGTGATATAAGTGATAAATGCCTTTTCATTTTTTGTCTGGCACTGCTTCATTCTCTCTTCAATCCGATTCATACACTACTCCTTTTTATGCTATACATTTTGATAATTATATTTTGATTATATTTTTGCTGTATTAATTCAGATAGCCTTTGCCTGCCAGATAGTCCGCAATGGTATTCACGTCCTTATCACCCCGCCCGGACAGACACACGATCATGATCTGCTCTCCTGCCGTCTGGGTTCCCAGTGTTTCCACCTGTTTCTTCGCATATTTGCATGCGTATGCAACCGCATGTGCGCTCTCGATCGCAGGGATGATTCCTTCCAGCCTGCAAAGCTCCATCAGCGCATCCATCGCCTCCACATCGGTAACCGAATCGTAAACTGCCCTGCCGGTATCTCTTAAGTAGGCATGTTCCGGTCCGACCCCCGGATAATCCAAGCCAGCCGATATGGAATGTGCAAGCTGCACATTGCCGTCCTCGTCCTGCAACAGATAAGAGCGCATGCCGTGGAGTACGCCCGGAGCACCGAGTGCCATGGCAGATGCGTGTTCCCCGGTTTCAATGCCCTTTCCTGCCGCTTCCACACCGATCAGCTTCACATCCGCCTCATCGATAAAATCCGCAAACATACCAATAGAATTGGAGCCGCCTCCCACACATGCCATCACGACATCCGGGAGTCTACCCTCTGCCTCTAAAATCTGTTTCTTCGCCTCCCTGCTGATGACACTCTGAAATTCTTTTACCATCTTCGGGTACGGATAGGGTCCCACCGCCGAGCCGATGACATAGAAGGTGTCTTCCGCTGTTTTTGCCCATGTACGGATTGCCTCATTCGTGGCATCTTTTAACGTGTTGCTGCCCGAGGTGACACTGACAACTTTTGCTCCCAGCATCTCCATGCGCATCACATTGAGTGCCTGCCGCTTGATATCCTCTGCACCCATATAAACGGTACATTCCATCCCGAAAAGTGCGGCTCCGGTCGCGGTGGCGACTCCGTGCTGTCCTGCGCCGGTCTCTGCGATGACCTTTTTCTTGCCCATACGCTTTGCCAGCAAGATCTGACCGATGACATTGTTGATCTTGTGAGCGCCTGTGTGATTCAGATCCTCGCGCTTTAAGTACATCTTCATCCCGTATTTTTCTGAGAGCCGCTCTGCAAAATAAAGAGGTGTCTCCCTTCCGACATACTGGCGCAGATAATAGTGATACTCCTTTAAAAATTCCTCATCCCGGATTGCCTCTTCAAATGCCCGGTCTAACTCCTCTAAGGTATTCATCAGTGACTCTGCCACATACTGGCCTCCAAACGCTCCGTAATACGCTTTCTTGTTCATATTCTCCTCTTCCTTTCCTGCATTCCCTGCCTTACCGCCTGCACAAACGCCAGTAGTTTCTCTCTGCTCTTCCCGGCAAACGGCGTTTCTTCCAGCTCCACACCAGTGCTGACATCCACCACATCCGGGTGAAATAATTCCATTCCAAATGCCACATTGTCTGCATTAAGGCCACCCGCTAAAATCAATGTCGTATTTTTCTTCCGCATCCGCTCCTGCATCTGCACATATTCCATATACCACATCAGCGCCTGCGGACTGCCCTCTTTTTCGTGCTCCCATCCAAAGGTCTTCCCGCTTCCATAAGCTCCGGCATCGAGCAGTACTCCGGACGCCCGGCTTGCCTCCATTCTTCTTAGACACTCTGTATCTGTCAGATCCTTTAACTGAAATGCCTGCCAGACAGGAAGTCTGCTCTGCTCTATCAGGTTCGCATCACACTCACCATGGATCTGTAAGATATCAAATCCCGCATCCTCTATCTCTCGTATCTGTTCCTCAACTGGCGATACCAGCACTGCCACTCTTTTTATATCTGGTTTTAATTTCTTTGTTATTTCCTTTGCTCCTGCGATAGAAATATTTCGTTTGCTCTTTTCATAAAAGACAAAACCGGCGTAATCCCCGTCTGCCTCATTCAGCCATTCTGCCTCACAGGCTCTGGTAATCCCGCAGATTTTTATTTTGCTCACAGCGCTTTCCATCGTTCTGCCACCTCCATGGGATGTTCTGCCTCCATCAATGCCCTTCCAATCAGAAATGCATCCACACGACACTCCTTTAAATATCTCACATCGTCGTCACATGTGATTCCGCTCTCTGCCACAAAAATCTTATTTTCCGGCACCAGTTTTCGAAGCCGTGCCGTAGTCGCAAGGTCGATTGAAAAATCTTTCAGATTCCGGTTATTGACACCGATGATATCCGCATCCACTTTAAGCGCCCGCTCCAGTTCATTCTCATCATGCACCTCAACCAGCGCATCCAGTCCCAGCTCCCCGGCAAGCTGATAAAATGCTTTTATCTGTGCATCATCCAGGATTGCCGCGATCAACAGCACCGCGTCCGCACCGATCACCTTCGCCTCGTAGAACTGGTACTCGTCGATCATAAAGTCCTTGCGCAGTATCGGCAGCCCGGAAATCTTTCGGATCTGCTGTAAATATCCGACGTTTCCATGGAAATGGTCCTCCTCCGTCAGGCAGGAGATTGCGTCCACTGAAGTGTTGTATTCCTGTATCCTTTCCTCTAAATTAATTTTACTTTTAATTTCTCCCAGGCTTGGCGATGCATTTTTGAATTCTCCGATGATAGAAATTCCATCCCTGCCAAGCGCCTCCCGGAAACGCCCTCCGTCAACCGGCATATGCTCTGCCATCCTTCG
>CAVCFM010000429.1:9730-16760 GCA_963601305.1 bacterium
TTATCTGCCACGATATCATCTAAAATCATACCTTTCCCTCCAAAAAGTTTTCTATCATCCGCTTTCCATGCTCGGTGTAAATCGATTCCGGGTGGAATTGCAGTCCCACCACCGGATACTCCTTGTGCCGCATCGCCATAATCTCGCCGTCCGCGGTCTCCGCTGTCACCGTCAGACAATCCGGCAATCCCTCCCGCTTTACCGCCAGGGAATGATACCTTGCCACGTTTACCGGGGATGTGATCCCGTCAAAAATTCCGGTTCCATCGTGGGTAACCGCGGACTGTTTTCCATGAAACAAGGTGCTCGCATAACCGACTGTGCCACCGAACGCCTCCCCGATACACTGATGTCCCAGACAGATGCCAAGTATCGGTATCTCCCGGTAAAAGTTCCGTACCACTTCCATGCAGATTCCGGCTTCCTTTGGACTTTTGGGTCCCGGTGACAGCACGATCCGCTCCGGCTTTACCGCCCGTATCTCATCGATTGTGATCGCATCGTTGCGCACCACCCGGATATCCTCGGTAAATGTTCCGATATACTGGTACAGGTTAAATGTAAAGGAATCATAATTATCAATCAGCAAAATCATAAATTTTCCTCCTCCAACAGGGTTTTTGCCAGCGCCATCACCTTATTGCAGCACTCCTGATACTCGTTTTCCGGCACGGAATCCGCCACAATCCCGGCTCCCGCCTGCAGATACACGGCATTGCCCTAAGTACACAGCATTACCCTTTTTTATCATCGTCCGGATCGTGATGGCGAAATCCATATCCCCGGAAAAATCCACGTATCCGACCGCTCCGCCGTAGAGTCCTCTTCTGCTCTCCTCTAACTCCTCGATGATCTCCATCGCCCGGATCTTTGGTGCACCGCTTAGTGTACCCGCAGGGAGGAAAGATGCCAGCAGATCAAACGGATGAAACGTTCCCTTTTTCCGCCCTTCCACCTGTGAGACCAGATGCATCACATGGGAGTAATTGTGCACCTGCATAAACTCCGTTACCTTCACGGTTCCAAACTCGCTGATGCGCCCCATATCGTTTCGCGCCAGATCAACCAACATCACATGTTCCGCACGCTCTTTCTCATCCGCCAGCAGTTCCTCTTTTAACCGCTCATCCTCTTCCTTTGTCTTTCCCCGTGGTCTGGTCCCCGCGATCGGGCAGGTAAACACCCGCTTCCCCTGCTGTTTGACCAGCATCTCCGGCGAGCTCCCGATCACCTCAAATGTGCCGAAATTAAAATAATAGAGATACGGCGATGGATTTAATTCCCGCAGCACACCGTACAGTTCAAATCCCTTCCGCGCCGTCTCGATTGTCCAACGCTGCGAGAGCACCGTCTGAAAAATGTGTCCCTCTCTGATATAGTGCTTGATCTTCTCGACCTTGCCGCAATATGCCTCCAGGGTATCGGATTTTTTTATGATCATGCCGTCTGGCTCCGTCTGCTCTGCCGTCCCGTTACTTTTTTGCATCGCCCGCGCTATCAGCTCTGCCGCGCGCCGTCCCGCCGTCTCTTTGCCCTCCGCCGAATCTGCCTCAAGGACAACCGCGGTCAGCGTCTCCGCCACATAATCCACGACGATAAACTCCTTCATCAGCATCAGCTGTATTGTCTCAATCCCGATCTCATCCGGGTTCTCCTCCGGTATCCGCTCTGTGTAGCGGATAAAATCATATCCCACATTGCCTACCAGTCCTCCGGAAAAAGGCAGCTCCTCATGTTCCTTATGGATTTCAAATTCATCGTAATATTCCTTCAGGCGCACCAGCGGGTTTCCAGCCCGGCGTTCCACCGCTCCATCCTTTTTGGTGATTACGAGAGCATCCCCCTCGGAAGTAACGATCTCTTCCGGCTCCGCCCCCATAAACGTATATCTGTCATAATTCTTGTCGTAGCTCTCCAGCAAAAATCCCTTTTGGTCCCCCACGAGATTTGTATACATTTCCGTTGCCGTCTCATTTACAATGCTGACTGTCTTCTTGTAAACCTTATAAATCCGCTTCATAGTCCCTCCTGCTTTTTTGATACTGTTTGAAAACAAATCGTCCCTGACCGGACAAAAATCCGGTCAGGGACGATTTACTCGTGGTGCCACCCTTATTCATCAGATATGACGGTACGCCCATGCGGAAATTCCCATAGAACGAAAAAAAGCGGATACTCCATAGATATGGAATATCCGCCACCAATCATATATGACCTCTTAAATACAGCTCTCGCTATATCGTACCCCTGTAACGTGAGGACACGGCATCCGCTACTAAGTGCGCACATTCTGCTGTGCACTATCCGTTCGCTTTGCTCTCGCAAACCCATTCCTGTCATACTATCCTGCCTGCTCCCACCAACGCAGACTCTCTGGGAGGAATCATATGAAGTACTCTCTTTGCTCATCGATTTCTCATTTATGGCTTTGAGTTTAACAGTTTAGTGTGATAGTGTCAAGAAGTTTTTTCAAATTTTTTCCATAAAGTACATTCTAGAGCCAAAATCCTGGAAGTAGCGCACTTCGTTGTTGTAGCCGGTGCCGCCAAACGCCTGTTTTAAATGAACGCCTGCGTACATCAACTCCTCGCCGGATGCGTCAAAGTCCTCGGTTTCCCCATCCATTTTGACAAATCTGGCGATCACATTGTGCACCAGGGAATCCTGCTTCACATGGATCGGTGCCACCGTGTTGACCAGATCTCCGAAGTTCTTCACATTGTATTTTAACGCGCGGTTATAAAAATGATAATCCGCGTCCGCATCCAGGCCCTTCGCCTGATACATATGGAACTGCGTGTTCGAAGCCACGAGCTTCTGCATCAAAAATCCGACAGCCCGGCTCTTATCCGCTGAGACACAGGTCCACTCCATCTGATTTGCCTCTGTGTTAAAAAGCGTGCTCTCGCCAGCGGTCTTTCCGATGCCAAACGTTCTGCCCCGGTAAAAACTGCCGCGCTGCAATACCTCACGCCACTCTTTGTAGAGCGCAATCTGCTGTTTTACCGCCTCAAGCTCCTCTTTGCTCATATCGCAGAAGTTGCACTCATAGCCGCAGACACCAAAGGCAGCCACCTGAAATCTCGTCTCAAGCGGTGTCGTCCGCAGGGTCTGATGGTTCGGGCATGCCGATACGTGAGCACTGACAACCGACATTGGATATCCGTAGCTGTATCCGGTCTGGATTTCTGCGCGACACAATGCATCCGTGTCATCGCTCGCCCAGATCTGTGGGAAATAACTCAAGATTCCAAGGTCAAAGCGGTTGCCCCCCGCAGAACATCCCTCAAACAAAATATCCGGGAAACGCGCAACCAGCTCTCCCATGCAGCGGTACAAGCCCAGCACATAGCGGTGTGCCATCTCACCCTGGCGTTCTGGCGGCAGCTCTTTTGAATAATAATCGGTAAATGTGCGGTTCATATCCCATTTGACATAAGAGATATCGCCGGAAGAAAATACCTCCGTCATCTTCTCAATGATAAAATCCTGTACATCGGTGCGGGTCAGATCTAAAATCCGCTGATTTCTTCCCTCGGAATGTGCCATTCCCGGGATATCGACCGCCCACTCCGGATGCTGCTTATAGAGCTTACTGTCGACATTTACCATCTCCGGCTCTACCCAGATACCAAAATCCAGTCCGAGGTCTTTGATCTTTTTCGAAAGACCGGCAACGCCGCCCGGAAGTTTTTTCTCGTTGACCTCCCAGTCTCCCAGTGAATGGCTGTCGTCATTACGCGCTCCAAACCAGCCGTCATCCATGACGAAAAGCTCGATCCCGACCTCTTTTCCAGCCTTTGCCAGAGATAAAAGCTTGCGCTCATTGATGTCAAAATATGCTGCCTCCCAACTGTTAAGCAGCACCGGGCGCAGCTTATGCTTCCAGGTTCCACGGACAATGTGCTCTCTGACAAACGCATGCATATGCTGACTCATGCCATTATAGCCCTCATGGGAAAAGGTCATCACTGCCTCCGGCGCCTCAAACGCCTCACCGCTCTCTAAGTTCCAGGAGAACGACTGCGGATTGATTCCCGTGACAATGCGCGTCTTGCCATAGCCGCTGACCTCGACTGCCTCGTAGTGGTTGCCACTGTAGATCAGGTTAAAGCCATAGCACGCCCCCGCATCCTCTGTCGTCTGCTCCTTCGCCAGCATGACAAACGGATTCGCGCGGTTTGAGGAAGTTCCGGTATAGGAACTGTTGACATGTTTTCCGGAAGATACCGGATGGTCATGGCGACGCATCTCTCTCGCCCACGCACCGTTAAATGTACTGAACACATAATCCGGTGTGTCAAAATCCAGCTGCATGCTCATAAGCCGTCTGATGACAACCGGCTCCCCGCTTTGATTGACAAGGCGTGCGCTTCTCGTGATCACATCACAGTCACGGTACACATAATAGTGCAGCTCTAAAAACAGGCCGCCCTCTTCCTCTGCCGTTTTGCAGTTGTTATCGCGCAGTGTCACACACAGATGCTCCACGTCGTCCGCCTCGTCATAAGAGCCCGGCAATGTCTCAAACGGTGCCTTGCCGGTGGTGATCTCTGCACTCACAAAGCGGAAATCCGATGTCATGCTGCCATCTTTTAACACCAGCTCCACAAACGGTTCCCGGATGTCGCCTTTTCCGTAGGAGGACATCTCAAGACGGATATCCTCCAGGGAAAACGAGCCATGCTCCCTGTCATAACAGTTGGTATTGCCCGGCGCAAACATATGCTTTTGGGCAAGCGGCGCCTGCTGCCCCCGCGCCACCCGGATTTTTCTTCCGTAATACAGATGCTCTAAATGTCCGGTATCAAGCACCTGAAAACAGTACGACGTGTGTTCGGTATCTAATTGAAAATAATTGTCAGTTCTCTCAATCATATGTTATGCCTCTTTTGCTCGTTTTGCTTTTACCTGCTCTGCAATTTCATTGACTTTTTCCTCGGTGAGGATATATTTTTTGTGGAACACGAAAACAGCGACCAAAAGTCCCACGATCGGAACAACCGTCATTGTCATGCGAAGCCCTACGACAGATGAACCTGCCACTGCAACGGCATCTGCCACCTCCTCGGTGCTGTCACTTAAGTTAAATACCGTCAGGCAGATGGATGCGATCAGCGCAGCCACACCGCTGGCAAGTTTTACCACAAAGGTCTGCATGGAGAAAATCACACTCTCGTCACGGCGGTTATTTTTCAGCTCGCCGTAATCAACAGTATTCGCCAAAAATACGGTGGTCAGCACGGACAACATTCCGTTTGCCGCGAAGATAAAAAAGCCAGGGATAAACAAAAGTACCACGTTTGACATGTTCGTAAATGCCAGTATCAAAAGGGATATGTATCCGATGATCGCCATGGCAAAACTGGTGTAAAATACCTGTATCAGGCTTAAAAACTTGCGCAGTAACGGGAACAGTAACATCATGGATAAAATCTGGACCGCACCGCCAAAGGTGTTAAAAATCGTGTAGCTGTTATACCATCCGGTACCGCCGAAATCGTATTTGAAGAAGTAAATTACCAGGTTTGAGGTAATGTAAATGGAGCTGTTGATCAGTACGATGGTGACAACGACTGTCATCGCCTGGTCGTTCTGCACCAGCGCCTTAAACATCTGTCCCACTGACGGAGAGTCTACGTTTACCGTTGATTTTTCCCGGATATTCACACAGGTAAGGGTGATAAATACAACAAACAGTACTGCGATCAACAGTGCAAACAGCCGGAATCCGTCGCGCTCATTGCCTTTTCCAAATACCATAACACACTGCATCGTGATGATCGTGACGATCGCAGAGCCGACACCTGCACAGGAACGGGCAAGTGTGGAGAGGCTCTCACGCTCCCTGCCGCCCTCGGTAAACGCAGGGATCATTGACCAGTATGGGATATCCATCATCGTGTAAGTCACGCCCCACAGAATATAAGTGACTGCTGCATAAGCCACCAGCCCTGCCCCGTCTAATGCAGGAGGTGCCGCAAACATAAAGTAGAGCACGATCGCATTGAGCACGGTTCCAACCATCAGCCACGGGCGGAACTTGCCCCATTTCGTACGTGTCTTTGCCACAAGCACACCCATGATCGGATCGTTGAATGCGTCAAACACGCGGGCTGCCATCAGGATGATACCCATCGCAAAGGCATTTACCCCCCAAATATCCTGATAATAGTACAGGATATAGCTTGCGGAGAGCATGTAGACCATGTCTTTGCCCACGGCTCCCAGTCCATAAGATACTTTTTCTTTCGCTGTCAGTTTCATGTTTCCTTCCCCCATATTTTACTTATTTTTTGCCTGCATCGCAAGTTCCACGACGCGGTATGCGCCGTCATAGATGCCTGCTGCTTTATTTTTTACAATGTTGTCACACATATCGGTCAGGAAGCTGTCATCCGATAAAAACAGTTCCATCATCTGGATCGTGTGCGGGATATCGCGGCACTCCAAGGTTCCATCGCCGATCTCAGCGGAATGGATGGCGCCCCACTGCTCATGTCCGCCCACGCGCTTGATAAACAGCTTCGGCACCGGATAAAATGCCAGCTCACTCGGCTTTGTCACAAGCACATCGCAGCTTCGCATCAGAAGGTTTGTGCAGTAGACTGCCTCAAAAATATTTTTATGCCAGAATCCATGCACGCCTTCCACATCCCCGGTCAATGCGTCTTTTGCAAATCGCTCGGTATCGCTCCAGTTGTTAAAATGCTCGGTTGAGATGGCGGCAAGCTCCGGGATCTCTTTTAACAATTCCTCCCAGACATTGCGGTAATCGCCGACATTGACATAGAGCGCTGCTTTTTTTGCCTGGATCTGCGGAAGCAGATGCTTGATGATCGCGGCAAAAATCTCTTTCTGGGCTCCGGCGCCGCCGATGGTCAAAAGGAAACGCATCGGCTTGCCATTTTTCTTGCGCTCACAGCGCGCTGCGCAGTCCGCCTCGATATTGCTCACTAACTCGTGGTCGATATAGTGTCCGGTGTACACCAGATTCTTGGACGGCATTGCCTTTAACACATCGTTTCCC
>CAVCFM010000430.1:0-4486 GCA_963601305.1 bacterium
CAAGAGATACCGTTCCAACGTCATGAACTGGGGAATGCTTCCGTTCCAGATGGAGGCAGAGCCGGAATTTGAGGTGGGAGACTATCTCTATATCCCGAATGTAAAAGCGGCATTGGATGGAGACATGAAGGATATTAAAGCATATGTACTGGGCGATACGATCAAAGAAATGTCCCTTTATATCGCACCGATGACGGAGGAGGAAAAGAAGATTGTCCGTGCGGGATGCTTAATTAACTATAATAGAAGTCGTTAGGACAAAAATAAGTTATAATCTTGGATTTGAGCCTATTCATTTTTTGAATAGGCTCATTTTTTTATACAATTTTATTTTGGAGAGAGAACCCGATATAATTTAATCATGATAAAGAAGAAATGGAGGAGATTTTTAAAATGGGTAAATCGCTAACCAGAAAAATCCTGGAGGAGCATTATGTCTCTGGAAGCATGGTGCCGGGTGAGGAAGTTTTTATTAAAGTAGACCAGACACTGACACATGACATTAACGCAGTTATGACATATCTGGCATTTGAGGCAATCGGCATCGACAGGATCCGGACAGAATGTTCGGTCAGCTACTTAGATCACAATCTGTTGTATGTCGATCACAAGACACCGGATGACCATATCTATTTGCAGTCAGCGGCAAAACGGTTTGGCGTACACGTATCAAGACCGGGAAACGGAATCTGCCATACCGTGCATGTGTCAAGATTTGGTGCACCGGGCAAGATCAGCATGGGCGGTGACAGTCATACGCCGCATGGCGGCTCCATCGGTATGCTCTGCATCGGTGTGGGCGGCATGGATGTTGCAACCGCAATGACCGGTGTTCCGATGCGTCTTAAGATGCCACGTGTCATCAAGGTGAATCTGACCGGAGAATTACAGCCGGGGGTCAATGCCAAGGAAGTCATCTTAGAGATGCTCCGGAGAGTTTCCATCAAGGGCGGTCTTGGAAATGTGTACGAATATGTCGGCGAGGGTGCCGCAAAGCTTGAAGTGCCGCAGAGAGCGACCATCACCAATATGGGAGCTGAACTCGGTGCCACCACATCAATTTTCCCGGCGGACGAGCAGGTGCGCAAATTCTTAAAAGCGCAGGGAAGAGAGGATGCCTACAGAGAGCTTCTTCCGGATGAGGACGCAGAGTATGATGACTGTATCGATATCAATTTAAGTGAATTAGAGCCTTTGGTGTCATGTCCACACCAGCCGGACAACGTAAAGCCGTTAAAAGAGGTGGAAAAAGAAAAATTACCGGTACAGCAGGTATTTATCGGAAGCTGTACGAACACCAGCTATGCGGATGTTGCAAAGGCAGCACTGGTATTTAAGGGACATCATGTCAATGAAAATGTCAGCTGTACCTGTGCGATCGCATCCAAGCAGACTTACAAGCAGCTCTTAGAGGACGGTTATATCGGAATGCTGCTGGATGCAGGCGTGCGTATGCTTGAGATTGCATGCGGACCGTGTTGTGCCATCGGACAGACACCGGCGACGGAGGGCATTGCAGTGCGTACTTCTAACCGTAACTTCAAGGGCCGTGCGGGTAATCCGAATGCGAAGATCTATCTGGTAAGCCCGGAGAGCGCTGCTGCTACGGCGATCATGGGAACCTTTGCATCTGCAGAAGAGGTATTAGGGGATAAAATCGGTATCCTTGCGGATGTGCATGAGCCGGAGGCATACGAGATTGATGACTCCATGATCATAAAGCCACTCCCTGAGGAAGAGGCAAAGAACGTAGAGATCGTGCGCGGACCAAACATCAAATTCCTGCCGGTTCCGGAAGTCCCGGCGCAGCATTTAAAAGTGCCGGTCAGCTTAAAGGGTGGAGACAATATTTCCACAGATGATATCACACCGGCGAGTGCGGAATTTTCCAGTATGCGCTCTAACATTCCGCTGATGTCCCAGTACTGCTATCACCGCTATGCACCGGATTTTGCAGCGAGAGCAAAAGAACTCGGCGCAAGCATCATCATCGGCGGCGAGAACTACGGACAGGGATCTTCGAGAGAGCACGCAGCCATCAACCCGATGTATCTCGGGGTCAAATGCGTCATCGCCAAGAGTATTGCCCGCATCCACAAAGGCAATCTTGTCAACCATGGCGTGATACCGATGCTGTTTGAGAATCCGGCGGACTATGATAAGATCGATCTTTTGGATGAACTTGAAATTGATGGACTTTTAGACCAGATCCCGACCAGGGAAGTGGTTGTAAGAGATGTAACCAAGAACTTTACTTTCAAAGTAAAACTGGACCTTTCAGAAAATGAGGTGGAGGTCGTATTAAGCGGTGGACAGCTTCGTTATCTGAAAAAACAGTTAGAAGAACAGGAGTAAAACATATGAGTGGAATCAAAGAAGAGAATATAAAACTGGCACAGGAAAAATTCGGCACACTGATTTCGAATGAATCAAAGCGCATCGAGCGCATGAAAGAGTCAGAGGGCGTTACCGATTTTAAAAACAAAAATAAAATTATTATCGGTATCTTACCGGGAGACGGCGTGGGCCCGATCCTGATGGAACAGGCACTTCGTGTCCTGATGGAATTAGTGGGACCGGAAATTGCGGAGAATAAAATTGAAATCCGCACGATTGAGGGAATGACAATTGAAAACCGTGTCGCAAAGATGGAGAGCCTTCCGTCTGATGTACTTCCGAAGATCAAAGAGTGCGATGTGCTGGTAAAAGGACCGATGGTAACACCGAGAGCCGGGGATGGACTGCCGAATCTGATCAGCGCAAACAGTCTGCTCCGAAGAGAGTTAGAACTTTTTGCAGCAGTGCGCCCAATCAAAATTCCAGACAAAAATATCGACTGGACATTCTTCCGCGAGAATATCGAGGGAGAGTACATCTGGGGCGATAAAGGAATTCAGGTGGATGATGATCTGGCGGTTGATTTTAAGGTGCAGACAAAGCAGGGAAGCGAGCGGATTGCCCGGGCTGCCTTTGAATTCGCAAGAAAAAATGGTAAGAAGAATGTGACGATCGTGACGAAAGCCAATATTGTAAAACTGGTGGACGGCAATTTTATCAAGGCAGTCAGAAAAGTCGGAGAGGAATATCCGGACATTGAGATCCAGGAGCGTCTGGTGGATGCCATGTGTGCCAAAATGTTAGACCCGGATTTCAATCAGGGAATCGAGGTTGTGGTACTTCCAAACCTGTATGGAGATATTGTCACGGATGTTGCAGCGGAGCACGCAGGTGGACTCGGAAATGCATGTTCCTCCAATATCGGTAACCGCTATGCATTGTTTGAAGCAATTCACGGCACGGCACCGTATCTGATCGAGCATGGCAGAGGCGCTTATGCGAATCCATGCAGTCTGATCCGCGCTATCGGACAGATGTTGATCCACATCGGATATGCAGACAGAAATGCACTTTTAGAGAAGGCGCTTGATATCTGTACAGTGACAGAGAAAAAGCTGGTGGTAACAACTTTTACGGAAGATGCAAGCGCAGCAGAATTTACGGATTATCTGATCGAAACAATTGAAAAACTCCGGTAAAAAACGGCAGAAACTCCTTTGTTTTATTCCGTAGAGAGATATGTTAGAATGGGAATATAATGACCGCAAAAGAAAAGAACGGATAAAGGAGAAGCGTATGAAGGATACAGATTGGGAAATACTTTACGAATTACATAAGAATCCGAATATGACAAAGGTGGCGAATCTTTTGTATATTACACAGCCTTCCCTGACCAAACGAATCCAGCATATGGAAGAGGAGTTTCAGGTCACGATTGTGAATCGGACGACCAAGGGGCTTGAGTTTACCCAGGAGGGAGAATTTCTCGCCGGGCAGGCAAAAAAGTACATGGAGTTTATGAATGAAACCAAGAACAGACTAAAAGAGATCAAAGACAACACGGATGGAGAGATTGTCATCGGAGCATCTTATACATTCAGCAAGTACACATTGTCAGACTTACTGCTTAATTACCGACTGGAACATCCACATGTCAGATTTTCTATTGTAAACGACCAGAGTAACATTCTGTTTCGGAAAATGTTCGATGAATCCATCGATGTCGGGTTTATACGGGGCGATTATGAAGGAGCAGTCAACCGGACATTGATCGCAGTCAACAAGGCGTATCTTGTGACGAGGGAGCCGGTTACGTTCGAAAAACTGCCGGATATGCAGTTTATTTCATACAAGACCAATGACCGCACGAAAGAGGTGATAGAAGGCTGGTGGAATGGGCGGTTCGGAAGCGGACTGCCCGCAGGCATGACTGTCGGTTATGTGGATGTGGCATGGCAGGTGGTTGCAAAGGGACTTGGATATACCCTGTGCTTTCTGCCGGATAATTATGCAAATGAGTATGGGCTGTGTCTGACACCGCTTGTCAATCAGGATGGAACTTTTGTCACCAGAAATACGTGGTTCCTCTATTCAAAGAATAAGAGAATGACAAAGGTTTTGGAGGATTTTGTTACCTATATCGAGAAGA
>CAVCFM010000430.1:4496-5328 GCA_963601305.1 bacterium
GAGAAGAATTGCAATCTTAAGAAGATGGTGAAAGATGAAAGAGATCGATTGGAAGATACTGACAACCCTGTATGAAAAAAAGAGTATGACAAAGGCGGCTGAAGAGCTGTTTATGACGCAGTCGGCGCTGACAAAGCGGGTCAGGGCAATAGAAAGTGAGTGGAACATTGAGGTGGTCCACAGGAACAGCCAGGGAGTTACATTTACCGACGAGGGAAAATATCTGGTCAATAAAGCGAATATCATGCTGGATTTCCTAAAGGAGATAAAAGAGCATTTTGCGGAGAATCATTCGCCCAAACGGCTGCTTCGCCTTGGAGTTCCGAACTCGTTTGCCAGAATCCATATGCCGGAGCTGTTAAAAGAATATTTTGCGGAATACAACGATATACAGATCGAGACAATTACCAATCCGAGTGATATTATCATCAATCAGCTTACAAATGGAAGCATTGATATCGGCATTATCTGTGGCGATTTCCCGTTTCTGGGAGAAAAGGTCTGTCTTTTCAACGAGGAGATGTATATGGTGACACCGAGGGGCGTGAAGATGGAGGAGATTGAACAGCTTCCGCTGGTGGAATCCTATTTTAATCCGATCGTAAAACTGACGGTCACCCAGTGGTGGAGAAGTCATTTTAACATTATGCCGCAGGAGACCCACAGAGTACCGTATGCTGATATTGCCATTGAGATGGTGGAAAACGGACTTGGAGTGACGTTTGTGTTCGGCGACAAATGGAAGGTCAACGAGCAGAAGGCGCAAAAGCTCGCGGTCTATGACAGCAATGGGCAGATGGTCAGCAGGAATGTCTGGATGATGGTGGGAGAT
>CAVCFM010000431.1:0-2106 GCA_963601305.1 bacterium
CGCTTCGGTTGCTCGAAACTCTAAAAGACAGCAGTCCATCGCAAAAAGCAAAAATCCATCCGATGGAATTTCCGCGGCGGAGCAGTCAGCACGGGAAATCACACTGAGTGGGAGCACAGAAGATATATAGAACTTTATACAAAAAATATTATGCAAAATTCCACAGTTTGAATTGTATGAGTTGCATGCAAAATTGTAACATAAGTTAGTTTCGCAATGCCTAATAACCTTTGTAAAGGAGAATGAATATGAAATCAATACTGATTATTGGACTCGGAAGATTCGGAAGCCATCTCTGCCGCAATCTTTCTGAACTGGACAACGAGATTATGATTGTGGACCAGGACGAGTCTAAACTCGAAGATCTGCTGCCTTATGTTGTAGATGCCAAGATTGGCGACTGCACGAATGAGAAGGTATTAAAAAGCCTCGGTGTCAGCAATTTTGACCTCTGTTTTGTGTGCATCGGCAATACGTTTCAGAGCAGTCTTGAGATTACAAGCCTGTTAAAAGATCTTGGCGCAAAATACGTGGTCAGCAAAGCCAACCGCGATATCCACGCTAAGTTCCTGCTGCGCAACGGTGCGGATGAGGTCATCTACCCAGACCGTGACATCGCTGAAAAAGTAGCCGTGCGTTTTTCTGCCAACCAGGTATTCGACTATGTAGAATTTGGCAACGGATTCTCCATCTATGAGATTTCTCCGCTGCCCGAATGGTTAGGGCGCACAATTTTAGATGTGAATGTGCGCTCGGTATACAACACCAACATTATCGGTGTCAAGACTGCCAAGGGTAGCATGCTGCTGACCCCCGGCCCGGATTATGTATTCAAACAGGATGAACATCTGATGGTCATCGGTCACCAGAAGGATGTGGAGCGGATCATCAAAAAATTATAATCCCTCTCACTACCCTTCAAACGTTGCGGCAACCTTACCCAGCAGGCTGCGGATTTCCAGGTGCTGTGGACACTGTTTTTCGCACTTTCCACACTTGATGCAGTCCGTAGCCTTGCCGTGTCCCTCTGCGGTATGATACCCGTAGCTTCCACGGTTTGTCGCATTGATGCCAAACTGCACGGTCAGGTTGTAATCCTCGAACAGATCCGGTACTAAGATCTTCTTCGGACATCCCTCTACACAGTAGCGGCACTTCGTACAGGCGATGACAGGCAGCTTCTTAAGCTCCTCCACGACTTTGCGGATGGTCTCCTGTTCAGTGTCTGACAGCGGTATAAAATCCTTCATATAGGAGGTATTATCCAAAAGCTGTGCCTCATCCGACATTCCGCTAAGCACCAGCATCACGTTGTCAAGCGATGCCGCAAACCGCACTGCATAGGACGCATAAGACGCTCCGGTCGGACAGACAAGATTGTCAAGCAGATGCGCCGCCTCTCCTCTCATATTGGCAAGAGTGCCGCCCTTCACCGGCTCCATGACGATGACCGGCACATGATATTTCTCTGCTACCTCGTAGCACTTGCGGGACTGCACGCTCTCGGACTCCCAGTCGTAATAGTTAATCTGTAACTGGACAAACTCCATCTCCGGATGTGCCTTTAAGATCTCCTCCAGCACCTCCGCCGTATCGTGGAACGAAAATCCGATGTGACGGATTTTTCCCTCTTCCTTCATGCGCTGTACAAATTCAAATCCGCCCAGCTTTTCCGTATCCGCAACGCGCTCCTTATTCATCGCATGCAGCAGATAGAAGTCAAAATATTCCACCTGACAGCGCTCCAGCTGTGTCGTAAACAGTTTCTCATAATCTGCATATTCCTTTGCCAGCCACACCGGCATTTTCGATGCAAGGAAAAAGTCCTCCCTCGGATAGCGGGCAACCAGACATCTTCCCACCGCTTTCTCTGAATTGCCGTTGTGATACGGATACGCCGTGTCAAAATAGCGGAATCCCTGCTCCATATAAGAGTCGATCATCCGGCAAAAAACTGCATCGTCAATGACATTCGTGTCACCATCCACCACCGGCAGACGCATGCAGCCGAAACCTAATTTTTTTGGCATCAATTCTTTTAAATCAGACATAAGATTACTCCCCCTTCTCTTCTTTTAATAAACAGGCATGCGCAAAATTAACACG
>CAVCFM010000431.1:2116-3313 GCA_963601305.1 bacterium
TCGCTGCACACACCTGTTATGTTCCTAAAATTTACAGAATTCCTCTACATTCTGTGCAATCTGCGCAAGGCTCTCACACCAGAATTCTTTTTTCGTCAAGTCAATTCCCATCATGGCACCTGCCTCCTCGATGGTGCAGCGCGGTGTCGCATTGAGCATCGCCTTATACTTCGGCACAAACGCCTCGCCTTCCTTTAAGAACAGGCTGTAGAGTCCCAGCGCGAACAGATTGCCAAATGCGTACGGGAAGTTGTAAAAACTCAATGAATCTCCGTAGTAATGGCTCTTGCAAACCCACATATACGGGTGCATACAGGAGGCATCCAGACCGTCTCCGTATGCTTTTTTCTGTGCGTCTAACATCAGTTCTTTCAGATCCGATGCCATCAAAAACTTGGTCTTGCCCTGCTCAAACACTGCGGTCTCAAACAGATATCTGGAATAGATATCCACGATGCACTGTGTCTGCTCTTTCAGATCGTTTTCGAGAAGGTTCAATCGCTCCTCTCCCTCTGCGGTCTTTAGGGCATGTCTTCCGAGATGCACCTCGTTAAAGGTAGATGCGGTCTCTGCCACCGGCATCGGATAGTCCTGATTGAGCGCTCTCTCATCCTGTATCTGCTTATTGTGAAACGCATGACCAAGCTCGTGTGCCAGGGTTCCGATGGAGCCAAAGTATCCGTCGTAATTGGTCAGGATGCGGCTCTGCTTGATTGCCGGCACGCCTGCACAGAACGCTCCGCCCTCTTTGCCCTTTCTCGGGTAAAAATCAATCCACTCCTGCTCGAATGCATCGCGCATCATGTCGGACATTTCCGGGGTCAGTTCGCGGAATGTATCACAGAGGTATTGCTCTGCCTCCTCAAGGGTATAGGTCTTGCCCGCTTTTCCCATCGGGGCAAACAGCTCATACCACGGCAGACCGTTCTTATATCCAAGCATCTGTCCCTTTTTGCGCAGGTACTTGTGGAATACCGGGAGATACTCATCGATTGCCGCCATCATGGCATCTAAGGTCTCTCTTGACATTCTTGACTCCTCAAGGGTCATGGCAAGCGGAGACTCGTAGCCTCTCTTTGCCGCAAGCATCGTCACCTGAGTCTTGATATTGTTCAGTGCAAATGCAACGGAATCCTCTATTTTTTCATATGATGCAAGTTCTGCCTCATAGCCGGATCTGCGAACTGCTGCATCCGG
>CAVCFM010000431.1:3323-12669 GCA_963601305.1 bacterium
GGACAATGTCACCTGGTTTCCCTCATAATCTACTTTTACGGTGGATGTGAGGTAAGCCTGCAACTTTGACCATGCAGAACCGCCGGTCATATTCATCGATGCCACCATCTCCTCCGCATCATTGGAGAGAAGATGCGCTGCCTGTTTTTTGTTCTCTTTTAACAGGAAGGTGTAGGCTGCCACCACTTCGCTCTCACCCGCCATCTTCTCGATATCCCCCACGCCTGCTAACAGTTTCTGTGCTGCTGCATAAGTCGGGGAAATCCGTGCCTCAAGCCGCTGCACCCGGTTGATCTGTGCCATGACCTCGCCGTCCTCTGTGTTGACCGCCTGGCGCAGTTCCAGATAGAGAGAGAGCTTATAGATTACCTGTGTGTAATGCTCCATCGCTAAAAGGATCTGCTCCACAAATGCGGTATCCTGCACGTTTCCGCCATTTTTTACCAGCATCTCAAGATTCGAGATCTCCTGCTCTGCCCGCTTCATATCTGCCTGATAGGCTTCGTCATCCATGCCTGTATAAATCTCTTTTAATGACCATTCTGTATTCATGTCTACCTCCTGCTTTGCTGCCACGCCTTACATCCGGCAGCCTTAATAGTTCCAGTATAACACGGGAAAACGCAAAAAGAAAGCCCGCCGCACAGGGACTGTTCTACCAGTCTCTGTACAGTCAGGCTCTCCCATCGGATATTATTTCTGTAACACTTTGATCGTGTTCTCCACCACTTCGACCAGCTTTTCGTAGCTCATGGATGTGGTGTTAAAGCACACATCATAATTTCTCGCGTCGTTCCAGTCACGTCCCGTATAATAATGGTAGTAATCCGCGCGATACCGGTCAATCTTCTCAATCTTTTTCTCTGCTTCCTTCTCCGACAGACCGTTCTGCGTCATAACACGCGCAACACAATCTGCCTTTGGCGCATAAAAGAAAAGTCTTATCACATCCGGATCCTCCCGCAGCACATAGTCTGCACAACGTCCAATGATGATGCAGGACTCCTGCTCTGCCAGTTCCTTTATCACTTTTGCCTGATAGTTGAACAGATTGTCGTCCGATACAAAATCAGCGCTCTCCGGTCCTATGATACCGCCCTTGTACGGATTTTTACGAATAATGGATGCCAGTGGAGATTTTTTTAACTTCTCATCCGCCTGTCCAAACAGCGCCTCATTGATGCCGCTCTCATCGGATGCCATACGCAGTATCTCTCTGTCGTAGCAGTCAATTCCCAGTCTCTCTGACAAAAGTTTACCCAGCGTGCGTCCGCCGCTTCCATAACTGCGGGCAATCGTAATCACTGTCTTTTTCATCTTCTATTCTCCTCCACAAACTTTTTGCGGCTGCCGTCACGAAATCCGTGGCTGCCGCCATATATGCTTTTTTCGCATCTACTCGCCGAGATATGCTTTCTTGATGGAATCGTTGTTCAACATATCCTTCGCATCCCCGGAGAGTACGATTTTTCCGGTTTCCAGAACATAGGCGCGGTTTGCGATATCCAGCGCTTTCTTCGCGTTCTGCTCGACTAAAAGTACCGTCGTGCCGCTGGCTGAAATCTCGCGGATGATCTTAAAAATCTCATCCACAAAAATCGGGGAAAGTCCCATGGACGGCTCATCCATCAGCACGATCTTCGGCTTTGACATCAGCGCGCGTCCCATGGCAAGCATCTGCTGCTCACCACCGCTGAGTGTTCCGGCGAGCTGATTTTTACGTTCCTCCAGTCTCGGGAAACTCTTGTATACCTTCGCCAGTGACTCTGCGATCTCCGCTTTGTCCTTTCTCGTGTAGGCGCCTAATTTCAGATTTTCATAAACCGAGAGCTCTGCAAACACACGGCGTCCCTCCGGCACATGCGCCATTCCCATGGATACGATCTTGTGTCCCGGGATTTTTGAGATATCGGTTCCCTCGAATAAGATTTCTCCGGCTGTCGGGGAGAGCATACCGGTGATCGTCTGTAAGGTTGTGGTCTTGCCGGCACCGTTAGCGCCGATCAATGCGATGACCTCCCCCTCATTTACCTCAAAAGAAATGCCCTTGATGGCAGCTATCATGCCATAATGCACCTCTAAATTTTTCACTTCCAACATTGCCATGTCATTTTCCTCCTAAAGGTCTGCTTCCCTACTCGCCTAAATATGCTTTGATAACCTGAGGATCGTTTAAGACCTCGCTGGTTGCACCTTCCGCCAATACCTGGCCGAAGTTTAACACCGTAAGCTTTTCACAGATTCCGGAAACCAGCTTCATATCGTGCTCGATCAGAAGAATTGTCATGTCAAATTCATCCCGCACAAAATGGATGGTATCCATCAGCTCTCCGGTCTCATTCGGGTTCATTCCGGCTGCCGGCTCATCCAAAAGCAAAAGCTTCGGATTGGTGGCAAGCGCTCTCGCGATCTCTAACTTACGCTGCTTGCCATATGGAAGATTCGATGCCAGATAATCGGCTTCCTTATCCAGATCAAATACTTTTAACAGCTCCATCGCCTTTTTGTCCATCTCTGCCTCCACCTTACGGTACTTCGGGAGACGGAGGATTCCGGTCAAAGTCGAGTAGGTCATCTGGTTGTGCAGTCCGATCTTTACATTGTCAAGTACTGACTGGTCCTTGAACAGACGGATATTCTGGAATGTGCGGGCGATCCCCGCCTTGTTGATGTCGATTGTCTTCTTGCCTGTAATATCGACTCCGTCTAAGGTGATCACACCCTCATCCGGTGTGTATACGCCAGTCAGCATGTTAAATACCGTTGTTTTTCCGGCACCGTTTGGTCCGATCAGACCGTACATCTGTCCCTTTTCAATGGAGATGTGGAACCCATCCACCGCTCTTAAACCACCAAAGGATATTCCAAGATTATTTACTTCCAGTAATGCCATATTACGCCGCCTCCTTTGTGGTATTTTTCTTAAAACGTGCTGCAAGCTTCTGTCTCCATGCAATACATCCCGGAGCCCAGTTAAAGAGCATCATAACGATCAATACGATAGAATAAATGAGCATACGGTAATCGGAAAGTCCGCGGAGTAACTCCGGCAGCAAAGTCAGAAGAACTGCTGCGATGATGGAGCCACGGAAGCTTCCAATGCCGCCTAACACAACGAATACCAGGATCATGATGGACATGTTATATCCAAAGTTGGTCGGTGTCGCTGTGACCGTCGAGAGGTTGTGTGCGTAGAGCACGCCGCCTGCTCCGGCAATCGCCGCTGAGATGGTGAATGCCATCAGCTTAAACTTCGTGATGTTGATCCCGACGGACTCTGCTGCAATACGGTTGTCACGGATTGCCATGATGGCACGGCCGCTTCTGGAATTTACCAGATTAAATACCACAAGCAGTGCGATGATGATTAAGATCACCCCTGCGGTAAAACTGGATAAATGCGGGATCTTCGAGATTCCCTTCGCGCCGTTGATCAGCCAGACGCCGTCGTCTGCCAGCTCAATTCCCTTTGCATCGGAGATTGCAAAATGATAACCGGCGCCATCTTTTCCAATATATAATACGTTGATAATGTTCTTGATGATCTCACCGAATGCCAGTGTGACGATTGCAAGGTAGTCACCACGCAGTCTGAGGACCGGCACACCGATTAAAAATCCGAACAGCGCTGCCACAACAATGCCCACGAACAATGCGATGATAAACAACACCACCTCGTTTGTGATCGTCTCCTCCAACAGCTTTGTACAGAGTGCGCTTGAAAATGCACCCACACACATAAATCCTGCATGACCGATACTAAGCTCTCCCAGATAACCCACACACAGGTTCAATCCGATTGCCACCAGCGAATATGTACACATTGGAACCAGCAAGCCCTGCATCAGGGAGGAGATATTTCCGGTTGCCACTAAAATCTGAACCACGATGTATAGCAGCAGCACAAGTCCAATTGTAATTAATTGATTTTTTGTATTCTTTTTCATAGTCTACTCCATTCTGCCTCTATACTTTCTCGTGCATCTGTTTTCCTAAAATACCGGTAGGCTTTACTAACAGCACGATGATCAACACGGCAAAAACAATTGCATCTGACAACTGGGACGAGATATAGGCACGGCCTAAAATCTCGATCACACCAAGCAGGATTCCTCCGATCAGTGCACCCGGAATAGATCCGATACCGCCGAATACGGCAGCCGTAAAGGCTTTGATACCAGGCATGGAACCGGTGTACGGGGTCAGGGTCGGGTATGCGGAGCAGAACAGAACACCTGCGATCGCTGCAAGTCCCGAACCGATGGCAAATGTCAGGGAAATCGTTGCATTGACGTTGACACCCATCAGCTGTGCCGCATCCTTATCCTCGGACACTGCTAACATTGCCTGCCCTGCTTTCGTCTTCTTGATAAAGAGGCTGAGTGCGATCATGATCACAACACACGCCACAACCGTCACGATCGTGGTGCCGGAAATGGTGAGCGCTCCGCCCGCCAGTTTTAACGTCGGCAATGTCACAACGGAGCTAAACGACTTGGTGTCTGCTCCGAAAAGAAGCAATGCCATATTCTGTAAAAAATAGCTGACGCCGATTGCCGTGATCAATACTGCCAACGGTGTTGCACGCCGCAGCGGTTTGTATGCGATTTTTTCAATCGTAATACCGAGAAGTGTACATGCAATGACTGCGATCACGACTGCCGCAAATGGATGTAAGCCCGCTCTGCTCATGGTAAGGAATACCACATAACATCCAATCATAATTACATCGCCATGTGCGAAGTTCAGCATCTTTGCAATACCATAAACCATGGTATATCCCAGGGCAATGATTGCATATACACTTCCCAGGCTGATTCCGTTAATCAGATAGGTTAAGAAACTCATAACGATACCTCTGTCTTTCCTGTGAATTGAAAAGGAGTCAGCACGCCAACGTCACTATCGCCAACGCGCCAACTCCTTTATTGGCTTTTACCAGATAAAATTACATTGCTGTGTATTCACCATCTTTGATAACAACAGCTGCCGGTGCTTTACTTACTGCACCATCTGCATCCCATGTCATACCTGCACCGGTTACTCCATCTACTGTAATGGTTGTCATAGTCTCTGACATTGCAGTACCGATATCAGATACACTCATATCCGGTGTGATTCCCGCTGCCTCTGCTGCAGCCTTTACAATGTATACGGCATCATATCCGTCTGCTGCGAACTGGATCGGTGTCTCACCATAAGCATCCTCGTATTTCTTAACAAATTCCTGTGTTGCCTCGTCATCTGCATCAGCTGCAAACGGTGTCAACAGCATAACGCCCTCTGCAAGGGATGTATCAAAGTTCTCAACACCAAGAATACCGTCCATACCATCTACACCAAAGAAAATCGGATCATATCCCATGGAGTTTGCCTGAGTCAGCACAATGGATGCCTCTGTGTAGTAGAATGGAAGGAATACCAGCTCTGCTCCTGCGCTCTGTGCTGCCTGCAACTGTGTGGAGAAGTCTGTCTTAGAGTCCTCGGTAAATGCCTCGTCTGCTACAACCTCAAGTCCCTGTGCCTCTGCTTCCTTCACGAAGGTTGCCTCGATACCGGAAGAATATACATCGGAACTGTTATAGATAACTGCCACTTTTGTTGCCAGTCCGTTCTCTGCTATGTACTGTGCGGATGCAGTTCCCTGGTTCGGGTCTGTAAAGCATACCTGGAATACATTGTCATTTGCGATAACATCTGTGGAAGATGCGGATGGTGTCAACTGGAACATTCCGTCCTCTGCTGTCTTATCAGCGACTGCTACACAAGGTGTTGTGGTAACTGTTCCGACCAACATCTGCATGCCCCAGTCTTTTAATGAGTTGTAAGCATTGACGGATTTCTCTGCATCGTGCTGGTCATCTTCAAACTTATACTCAATCTGATAACCATTAATTCCGCCTGCTGCGTTAATCTCATCTACCGCGATCTGGATTCCGTTCATAACTGCGGTACCGTACAATGCAGCTCCACCTGTGATAGGTCCGATCGAACCAATCTTAAATGTCTCACCGGAAGCGGTGCTCTCTGTGGATGCTCCACCTGCTGCACTGCCGCTGTCTGCTGCGGAACCATCTGTGGTACCTGCATCAGAACCGCCACATGCAACCAGGCTTGCTGCCATAGCAGCTGTTAGTAATACACTTAATGCTTTTTTCATAATCGTGTCCTCCTTCTCGTAACACCGGCGTCTCCTCCCACCAATGTTATACAAAAAGCGCTCCTTTCAGAACGCCTTTATTCTTGTTGAAAATAATAGCAAAATTTTGCTAATTTCTCAATATTCAGATTTCACTAAATTAATGTTGCATTGTGGTATACAATTATGCAACTTGTTGTTTTCCATAACCTCAAGTTATATAGTTTATTCTTTACAGCTATAAAGTGCTAACGTGCTACAGATTTGCACTTAAAATATAGTGTTCCACGAAGCCGTCCACGACATGCTCCCTGCCCGCTGTCCGCTCTAATCCAGCAAACTTCTTTCCAAAATGTTCGTCCCAGTACGCTCTGACATACTGGTTGCGCTGCTCGTTTTCCATCTCCTTAAGCGCCGCTCTGTCCTCATGCAAAAAGAAATATGCCAGTGCCAGAAAATCCGGTGCATTCCAGGCTGACGCATCGTCCAACACAGCCTTGATATTCTCGAGTTCACTGCGCAGCATGATCGAAGAAAACGCTCTGCCCGCCTCGGTCTTTGCCTGCGCCACGCTCGCGGTGTACTGCCCGACCATCTGCTTTAAGCTGCGGATCGTGGATGCAAAATCCATATCATCCTCGCGGATGGAGCAGTCATGGTACACCAGCTCCAGATCACTGACAAGCTCGTTTAAGCTCTTCTCCACCTCCGCTGCCGGACTCTCTCCCATACAGTCTAACAACCCAGGGATCGCCGTGCGCGCCGTCCCAAGATGCGCTCTCGCTTCCTTATAATTGCTATGTAATTCCTCTCCCAGATCCAGGCTTTCCTGTAATTCCCGGAAGCAGGATGTCACTTCCGTCTTGTCACATCCTGCCGCCACAAAAGCCTTCTGTAAATCCTTTAACTCGTTTTTTAATTCCTTTCGCCATTTCGCCTTAGCTGACCTGTCAAAAAGCATAATCTTCCCCTGCCCATCATATCATTTTATTAACTCAGATTTATAGGTTACATTGTCTTTCTCATATAGTTCAGACAACATTATACCACTCTCTGTGTAATAAAGCACACCGTTCTTTCCGTAAATGCTTTCAATTCCGTCAGCCTGCATTTCTTTCAGAGCATCCCAATCCATCTCATCGGCAATATAAACCGGGATCAATTCCAACAGAATCTCCGCGCATCCCAGCGTATCGGAATACGACACAATATTATTCACTGACGATCTGCACAAGCCGTCTGATGCACTCACATAGGATGTTCTGATCTCTCCATTTTGAAATTCATAATAATCATATTCATCCCTGTCTGACATCGGATAATTGCGCAGAAAAACAATGCTCTGCTGTCCGCTGTAGGTCAACAGTCCTGCGGGGTAAACGGTATTTCCCTGCCGGTCATAAATGTTAAACGAATACGTTCGCTCCGTCCCGTCCTCTGTCCCATTTTTCACGGAACCATCGTCCAGATTTCTTGTGAAACCGTCATAACTTGTGATCGAGCCAAGCGTATATCCGTTTTCCGCTATCACCTCGGCGAGATAATCCACGATAAAGGCATTTTTCATCCAGTAAAAATCAATATAGCTTGAGATATAATTCTCCTCTGCAAATGCCAGATACTCCTCTGACACATGCAGCATCACCTTATTATCTCCAAGCAGTTCCACAGAAACGGCTGTGGGATCATTCGTATAAGTAAGCACCTGTGTATAATAGGAAGCCAGCTCCTCATTCGCCAACGCGTCAAAATCAAACGTCAACGCATCATCATTGCAGAAAAACAGGTTATCATAATCTGCATAGATCGGCGCAAGATACAATTCCCTCCTGCCAGATTCCCCGATCTGTTCCAATGCATGGTAAAGTGCCTCATCAACTGTCAGCTCCTCATTCGGGTGCTGGTTTATGTCATACAGGTTCGTCATCCCATCAAAAGAACCGTCATTATTAAACATCTCATATGCCTTCACAACAGCATCGGTATAAAGGAGCGTAAGCGCTTTTTTTTCTGCGGTGGCATTTACGCCTGCTGCTCCGATATAATATTGGAAGATAAAATCATCCCCACAATTAAGTTCAGCGGATGAACTTGCCTCAATGTTTGTCCATCCGCTGTCATTACTCATCAGTCCATGAAGCGCATACGAAAATGCTGCCGCAGCGATAATTAATAAAATTATCACTGCAATGAACCTCTGCTTTGTATTTTTTTCCGAAAGTTCAACCCTTTGAACAGGCCGTACATTCGGAGTATGATCTCTGTTGCCACCTCTTACCGTGCGCCCCATAGATTAAATATAAACCATTGCAAGTGCAAGCAAAAACAGCGCTAAAATTACGGCAAGCACAACAAAGCCTGCAATTGCACCCTTTTTGCACATCTTATAGTTACGATAATGTCTATGCTTCTTAAAGATCATCGCTGCAATAATACCGATTACCGGTAAGAAGAAAGAAATCAGTGCATACCATGCGCTTCCTGTATCATGAAGCGGTGGAAGCTGAATTTCATCATGACATATATTGTCGTGATGTTCTTCCGCCTGTCCGGCGTCTTTATCTGCAATTGTGATCGTCTTTAACGGCACATTTTTCTCACGGGTTGCTTTGTACTCTTCGATCTCTTTTTTATTACCGAATACCCAGTGATCATGACCTATACAGACTAACTCCGGCTTATCGGTGCTGTAGTCATGCATAGACGGGTCATAAGTAAATAATACCTTGTTCTTCTCTAACTGCGGATCCGGAATCGGAATTGCAGAAATCAAAGAATGAGTATATGGATGTAATGGGAAGTTAAACAACTCCTCTGCATCTGCGATCTCAACAATATCACCTTTGTAAATTACGGCGATACGGTCTGAAATAAATCTTACAATAGATAAATCATGTGCAATAAATAAGTAAGTTAAATCTTTTTCCTTCTGGAATTTTTTCAGAAGGTTCAACACCTGTGCACGAATTGATACATCCAGCGCAGAGATCGGCTCATCTGCAACGACAAGTTCCGGTTCCATAACCATGGCACGCGCCAATCCAATACGCTGACGCTGTCCACCGGAAAACTCATGCGGGTATCTGGTTAAGTGCTCCGGTAAAAGACCAACCTCGTTAATCATTTCCTCAACTTTGTGCACACGGTCTGCTTCATTCTCATATAAATGGAAGTTATACAATCCCTCGGATACGATATAATCTACCG